>JBJTOW010000404.1:0-3447 GCA_046074805.1 Planctomycetota bacterium
TGGAAACGTTGCGGGGCGTTGCGGCTTGGGAGGACGCCGAGCGATTATGGAGGGGGGCCGGTAGTCGCTTGGGGCGGAATTTACGATTGGAAGAGGCGGGCGAGGAACTCATGCTCGCGAGACACGCCGAGCAAGCGGCGCGAGCCGAGAGCCTTGCGCAGATCGACGCCGATCCGGCGTGGCCGCTCTTAGCCGCCGAGACACACGAAAGTTTGGCTCGACTTGAAACCGAAATCTGGGCTGCGCGAGCTCTCCGCCATCCGCGGGAACCGCGGCCACAGGCCGAAGTAGCCCGTCGATTGTCCGCGCGTGGCGATTGGAGCCAAGCGTTGAGCGCTTGGGAGGAAACGGTGGGGCGGTGCGATCACCGCACGCCGCTGGAACTTGCGGGCGAGGCTTGGCTGATGCTCGCCGAATCGCGTCAGCGGCTGCGGCGTTTCGAGGACGCGCGTCAGGCGTACCGAAAGGTCGTCGAATTAGCCGATCTTGCGGCCTCCGCTTCCGCGACAGCGGCCAAGTCAGCCGATTTGGCCGCAGGTTCGGCCTCAGAGGCGATCACCCGCCAGTGGGAGACACTTCGCAGCGCCGCTTGTGAACAACTCAAGCGGCTGGACATCTGGACAATTTGATGGCTAGGCGTCATATTCTTTGGTCCGCGAAGAAATTAGAGCGGCAAACCAGGAACTGAATCGGACAGGAACCTCACGGGTCATGGCTCACACGAAGAGTGCCAAAAAGCGGCATCGGCAAAGCGAAGAGAACCGGGCGAAGAACCGGTCGATCAAGTCGTCCCTCAAGACGATTGGCAAAAAAATCCGGGAAGCCGCCGCGAAGGGCAGCGTGGAGTCTGCGGAGGCCGAACTGCGACTGGCGGCCGCGAAATTCGATCGGGCGGCGGCGAAAGGCGTTATTCACGCCAACGCTGCCGCTCGTAGCAAATCGCGGTTGGCTGCCGCGATCAAGAAGGCCAAAGGCAAGTAGCTCGCCTTTGGGTCGAGCTAAACCGCAGGTTCTGTCAACTTCTCACTTCCGGTGCACGACGGACTTTCGGTCCGTCGACTGCATTTTTGCGTGAGATAAACAGACGTTTGCTCGGCGCAGCTTTCTCATCATCATTTGCCGCACGGCGAGCGTTAAAGCGGCATTCTTGTAGCCACGGCCGTGATCTTGAGTGTGAGTCGCGCGGCATTCCCGATTTCTTCGGTCGCTGCGAGTTAAATGCCCCACCATTCGGCGAAGCGGCGACTCGGGGCATCCAATTTCTCGGCGTTATCGAGCAAGAACCGGAGTCCGCGCGCATCGATGATGATCGCCCGATGTGGGCCGATCCGATGGACATCCTCTTCGCTTTTGAGGATGAATTTGGTGGGCCCACGATCGGTTTCCACGTGCCATTCACACGGCTCGGAGAGGCTGGAGACGGCGACGATGCGGCGAATCACCGGAATGAAATCGCGGCGGGATAGCTCGTCCTCGATGAGTTCGCGGATGGCCGGCTGAGCATCATCGAGCTGTTTGATCCAGGTAATTTCATGGCCGGTCCCATCGCAGAGCGCGATCGGACCGTCCGGCGAAGACACAGGAAACATCCTCGCCGCTGTGGCCCCCACGATGCGGCGGCCGTCGGCGAGTTCCAAGACGAGTCTTCCCCAGGGGTCGCGGTGGAGCGAGAACGGGAGCGGAAGCGAGGTTGTCGGAGCATTCATGGCGTTCTTCGATCCGGGACGGCGAAGTGGGGCGGTCTGACGATTTTTATGGTTGAGCGAGCGAACGGACAGGCTGATCGGATAAAAAATGCCGGTCGGTCGAAACGCTTTCAACGCACCGAACTGGGAAGTAGAGCGACAAGCATGACGCCACCTCCCTTTTTTTGGATTTGACCATGAATTAGCCGATCCCGATTTGGCTAGCGAGCTTCATCTGGGCTTGATGGAGTCGAAAGTAGGCGCCTTGGCGGGCGAGCAATTCTTCGTGTGGACCGAGTTCGACCAGTTCACCGGCTGCGACGACAGCAATGCGGTTCGCCTTGCGCAGGGTGCTGAGTCGGTGGGCGATGGCGATAGTGGTGCGGCCTTGGACAAGTGTGTCCAACGCGGCTTGGATCTCCCGTTCGGTCTCTGTGTCGACGGCTGAAGTCGCCTCGTCAAGGATCAGGATTCGCGGATCGGTCAGTAGCGCGCGGGCGATCGAGATCCGTTGGCGTTCGCCACCCGAGAGGGCCTGGCCACGTTCTCCGACCAAGGAATCGTAGCCGTCTGGCAGTCGCAAAATGAAGGCGTGCGCATGCGCGGCGCGTGCGGCGGCGACAATCTCTTCGCGGCTGGCGTCGGGGCGACCGTATGCGATGTTTTCCGCGATCGTGCCGTAGAAAAGAAATGGCTCCTGAAGCACGATTCCGATGTTGCGCCGGTAATCTTCGACCGGGTATTCGCGGATGTCGACGCCGTCGGCCAGGATCGCTCCCTGGCTGACGTCGTAAAAGCGGCACACCAAATTAACCAAGGTGCTCTTACCGGCGCCGCTCGCCCCGACCAAACCGAGCATTTCTCCGGGTTCAATCCGTAAATCGATCCCGTGAAGCACTTCGCGTTTTCCATAGCGGAAGCGCACCCCGCGCAATTCGACGGAACCGTTTAAGCGGCCTGGCGCGCGGGGGGAAGTGGGTTCCGGCACGCTGGGCTGCCGATCGAGGATTTCAAATATTCGATGAGCGGCGGCGCCGGCTCGCTGGGTCGAGGCGAGGATGCGGCTCATCGATTCGAGTCGCGTGTAGAAACGACCGATGTAGGCGACGAACTGAAGCAGCACAGCGACACGCACGTCGCCGCGGACAATCAGCCAGACGCCACACCCCCAGATCACAAGTCCGCCGCATTCTGTCAGGAATGTGACCAGCGGCCCGAAGAATGACCAAAGTCGGTTCACGCGATTGTTGGCGTCGAGCACGACTTGATTGGCCCGCGCGAAACGCTCGACCTCACGCGTTTCCTGCGCAAACGCTTTGACGACTCGAATCCCAGGGATCGTGTCGGCGAGAACGCTGACCATGTCGCCCCACGCGGTCGTGCCGCGAGCGAATCCATGGCGTAAGCGGCCCCGCAGTTTTTGCACGAGCCACGCGATTGGGACGAGTGGCGCGAGCGTTACGACGGCAAGCGGCGGATTGATCCAGACCAGCAACGCGGCCGTGCAGAGGATTAGCAGAGCGTCGGTGATGAAGTCGAGCGCGTCGGCGGAGAGAAAACTGCAGATGCGATCGGTGTCGCTCGAGACGCGGGAGATCAGATCGCCCGTCCGTTGTCCGCCGAAGAATTCCAACGAAAGCCGCTGCAGGTGGCCGTAAGTGTGGTTCCGCAGGTCAGCACTGATCAACTCGCTGGCGCGGCACAACGCGTCGTTGCGGGCCCAGCTCAGCAGCCAAGCGGCGACGGCGGCCCCGCCGAGCCA
>JBJTOW010000405.1:0-7046 GCA_046074805.1 Planctomycetota bacterium
CCATGTGGCCCTTCGTAGTAGACTCGGCCGGGCCCATGTGCAGACGGTCGTCGGCTAACGCTTCGAGCCGTACGGCTGTTACGCCCGCTGGCACGTTGTCGAACACCACCTCAAAGAGATCGCTCTTCGACTGATCGCCGCTAGACAGAATGGAATGGTCGTCAAGCACGGTCAGAAGCGGCAAGCCGGCTGTCGCAGCACTGGGCCGCGGGGTGACCCAAGAGGTCGCCCGCTTCGACTGGTCTTCACGCCAAGCCGCGAACCGCCGCTCCACGTGCGCGCGTCGAAGTTCTGCCATTGGGGGCGCATCGGGCGTGGCGGCTTTTCCAAACGACACTCGGAAGCGGCCCACAACGTGTCCGCCTCCTTGTTCTTGCCGCAGCGTCACGGTCCAGCGCGTTGGAGTCTTCGTCGATGCCGACTTCGCCGTCGAGTCTTGGACGGGTTGTGGAGGCGCGAAGTGAAATACGGCGGCGCGGTCGCGATTGAGCGGCTGATCCGGGGCATGAATGCCCCAGCCGGTTGTCGGTTTGCCATCGAAGGCGGCTGACACGGGGAACATCGGCTGTTCGATGTCGGCGTTGGCGTTGGCGATCGCGACATTGCGAGCAGCTCCGCCAGCACGCGGGGCGGCGGCGACTTGAATCTCAGACAGCACGAAGTTGCCATGCGGCGTTCGACCTGGACCCTGGCTGCCGAGCGAAGGATGCGTCAACGTTTCCAAACGGATGGCCAGAAAATCGTCCGCCTCGGCTTCGAACGACACGGTGTAGGTGTCAGTCGCCGGGACTGGACCAACGGCGAGCAGCGAGCCATCGTCGAGCCGTTCCAGCTTGCCGCCGCTTGCGGTAACTGCTTCCACTGGTGGGAGTGTCGTCCATTGAAGATCTAGGGCGATCGGAAATTTATCGGCCAGGGCGGCTTCGGCCGCCTCGATTCGCCGTTCCAAATCGATGCGTCTCGCCGCAATCGCTTCGTCGACCACATCGATTTCCGGCTCGTCGGCGTTGTTCAGCAACGCGAACATGCCGTAGTACTCGGTGTGCTTAATCGGATCGAATTTGTGCGTGTGGCATTGAGCGCAGCCAAGTGTCAATCCGAGCCATGCCGTGCCGGTGGTGCTCAAACGATCCACCATCGCGTGAAAGCGGAATTCAAGCGGATCGATCCCGCCTTCCTCGTTGAGCATCGTGTTGCGATGAAAGCCAGTCGCGACCCGCTGGTCCTGTGTCGCGTTCGGAAGCATGTCGCCCGCCAACTGTTCGATCGTGAACCGATCGTACGGCAGATCGGCATTCAATTGCCGGAGGACCCAGTCGCGATACGGCCAAATCGACCGCGGGCGATCTTTCTCGTAGCCGTTGGTATCGGCGTAACGCGCGAGATCCAGCCACCGCCGCGCCCATCGTTCGCCGTAGTAGGGCGAAGCCAGCAGGCGATCGACATAGCGTTCGTAGGCGTCCGGGCCCGCATCGCCGACAAACTCGGCGACCTGCTCGATCTCTGGCGGAACCCCGATCAGGTCGAGCGACACGCGCCGCGCCAGCGTATGGCGATTGGCTTCGGGCGAGGGTGGCAAAGAGGCGACTTCCAGTCGCGCGAGCACATGTTGGTCGATCGGACCCAGCGGCCAGGAGCGCCGCGTCACAGGAGGCGTCGTTTTCGGCCGCGGCGCGACAAATGCCCAGTGCGGCTGATAACCGGCCCCCGTCGCGATCCAGCGTTTCAAAACCGAACGCTCCGCATCGCTCAGCCGCTTTTTGGTCGCGGGCGGTGGCATCCGCTGGTCGTCATCCAGGGAATCGATGCGTCGCACGAGTTCGCTGGCGTCGAGCCGTTCGGGCACAATCGCCCGCTCGCCCGACGCGAGTTTAACGGTCGCTCCTTCGCGGGTATCCAATCGCAAGCCGGCTTCGCGCTGCTGGTCATCGGGCCCATGGCAGCGAAAGCAGTATTGCGCCAGGATGGGGCGAACTTCGCGTTGGAAATCCGGGGCGGTCGTGGCTCCACGAGCCGGGCCTTGGGACTGTGCTTGTTGGCCACGAGCTTGTTGGCCGTCGCAAAGAATGGCGACAGTCGCGATCAGCAGGGCCGAGAGCGTCCTTCGAACTGGCGTTCTTTGATCTAGCGTTTTTCGAGCCAGCGCGATTTGGGTCAGCGCGATTTGGGTCAGTGCCATCTGAGCCAGCGTTCTTTGAGCCACAGTCAGTTCCACAATCGGATTGAGCATCGCGAATCGCCTCCTCGGGCACGGTTACGATGTCTCGCATCATATCCCGCTCGCGGCGCGATGGGCAGTCGCGCGGCGGTGGCGAACCGAGGGCGTTTGGCGTAAACTCGACTGGAAATTCAGGCATATTGATTGGCAGGAAGGAACTTACCGGATGGCGAAGACCGGTCCCGTGAACGTCGCGGTCGTCCAGATGACTTGTGTCCCGGAAAAGCAGCCCAACGTGGACAAAGCGGTGGCGCGGATTGGCGAGGCGGCCGCGTTGGGCGCGAGGATCGTTTGCCTTCAGGAGTTGTTCCACGGTCAGTATCCGTGCCAAACCGAGGACCACGCACGTTACGCCGAGGCGGAGCCGATTCCGGGGCCATCGAGCGACGCGATCGGTGCGGCCGCCGCTCGGCATGGAGTGGTGGTCGTCGGCTCGCTGTTTGAACGTCGAGCGGCGGGTGTGTACCACAACACGGCCACGGTGCATGACGCGGATGGCCGCCTGCTGGGGCTCTACCGCAAGATGCACATCCCGGACGATCCGCTGTATTACGAAAAGTTCTATTTCATCCCCGGCGACCTGGGATTCAAAGCGTTCGATACGCGTTTCGGCCGCATCGGCGTCTGTGTTTGCTGGGACCAATGGTTCCCCGAGGCGGCTCGACTGACCGCTTTGGCCGGCGCCGAGATCCTCTTCTATCCGACCGCGATTGGTTGGTTGCCCGACGAAAAGGCCATCTACGGGGCGAGCCAGCATTCGGCCTGGGAAACGATGATGCGCAGCCACGCGATCGCGAATGGGGTGTTTGTCGCCGCCCCTAATCGTGTGGGGAGCGAAGGGCGACTGCAGTTTTGGGGCGCTTCGTTCATCTGCGATCCGTACGGCAACGTGATGCGCCGCGCCTCGCACGACGCCGAAGAAATCGTTGTGGCGCCGTGCGACCTGTCGCTTGTTGATACGGCCCGCACGCACTGGCCGTTCCTCCGTGATCGTCGAATCGACGCCTACGACGGCCTACTGAAACGCTATCTGGGCGTTCCGTAACGCGGCTTTCCCGACACGGGTTTCCCTTTTTCTTCGCCTCCTAATCACTGTTCTCGGAAGCCGACATGGAGTTCCCGCCGCGACTGTCCCCGGAATCGGTCGATTCCATCTCCAGTCCGTCCGCCCGGGAAACGCCGGCGGCGTTGGGCTATCGTTGGCCCGCTGAATGGGAGCCACATGCCGCGACGTGGCTCTCTTGGCCGCACAACCGCAATTCTTGGCCCGACGCTTTCGAGCCTGTCCCGGGCATCTTCGCCCGTTTTGTCAAGACGCTTGCCCGCTTCGAACCGGTTCATGTGCTTGCCGGCGGCTCGGCGGTGTGGGAGGAAGCGCAATCACTGGTAGGTGGAACGCCGAACGTCACGCTGCACGACGTTCCGACCAACGATGCTTGGTGCCGCGATCATGGTCCGACGTTCCTTGCCGCCCCAACAGGCGCCCCGCCCGCATTGATTGATTGGCAATACAACGCTTGGGGCGGGAAATATCCGCCATTCCATCACGATAACGCCGTGCCCGGAAAGATCGCCGCTTGGCAAGGCCGTCGCCGTGTCGATCCTGGCATCATCCTGGAAGGCGGGGCGATTGACGGCAACGGCCGCGGTACAATCCTCACCACCGAACAGTGCTTGCTGAATCCCAATCGCAACCCACATCTTGGCCGCGCCGACATGGAACGGTATCTCGCCGATTACCTTGGCGCCCGCAAAGTGATCTGGCTGACCGGCGGCGACATGGCTGGCGACGACACCGACGGCCATATCGACCAACTGGCCCGCTTCGTCGACTCGCGGACCGTCGTCGTCGCTTGGGAGGATAACCCCGAGGACGCAAACTACGAGCCGCTCCAACGCAACTTCTGGGAACTGCAATCCCATACCGACCAAGACGGCCAACCGCTTCGAGTCATCCCGCTGCCGATGCCTCGCCCACTTCTGCACGACGACGATCCCGAACAACGAATGCCGGGAAGCTACTGCAATTTCCACATCGCCAACGGCGTGGTCATCGTCCCGCAGTTCGATGACCCGCACGACCGAGTCGCCCGCGATATTCTCGCGCGACTATTTCCAGATCGGGAAATCATCGGTCTTCCCGCGTTTGAGCTCATCTGGGGCCTTGGCGCCTACCACTGCCTGTCTCAGCAAGAGCCCGTATGAGCCGTGCGTCATTACAGTCGATCGAGGAGACGTTTGGCGAAATCGTCATCGGAACAAGCCACGCAACTTGCGCACAGCACCTCGTGCAGGCTGCCGTGCAGGCTGCTGCCACCATTATCAAGCGGCTAAGGAGTTTCAATATCGCCAGCTTTTCGCGCTAGCCAAGCGCGCCACTTGTCGAACGCTCCGCGGCGTTCGGAGTCATCTTTGAAACCCAGCGACGCTGGTGAAAAGAGCATCCTGTCATCTTGTCGACTCTTCATGCCCGCGAACAAGGCGGCTTTCGTTTGCAATCCGGATTTCAACAATTCTTCCACAGCATGTTCGCGCACTCGATAGGAGTCATCGCCAAGCTGCTGGACCAGATTTTCAATCCTCTTTTGCATCGCCTCTTCCGCAATGGCGGCAACGGGAATGTGACCGCATGCCACGATGATAAACACCAGGCCAGCACGAATACGAAAGTTATACATTAACCGCATGGCGAGGAGCCCTTGACCTAATTTGGCCGGATTTCTTCCAAAATATACATCGATTCCAGCGGGGGCGTCGTGATGGACTTCGCATCCTTCAAGATCGCGATCACTTGCGGCGTGGCTGCGCGGAGTTTCGGTAGACTGGCCCCTTTCCGCGACTTTGTCAGCGCCCGAGCGACGGCGGGATCGTCGAGCACGGCCAGCCCCAGAAAAACCGCATTGGGACTGGTGGCCAGAACTTCCGCCGCTGCCGGCGTGATGGTTCGCAGTGACGGTAAGACCTGGCCTGAAGAATCCTGAATCAGCCGCGCGGCCAGGGTGGGAGAATCGAGCACATGGAGTTGCCGGAGAGTGAAAAACCCGTTGTATCTGACATACGCCGGAATCGCCTCGGGCGAGATCTCCTCAAGATTGTCTAGCGTCCGCGATGATTGTCGGGCGAACTTTTCGGCCAACGGCACTGAGTCGAGCACCCTGAGCGGAACATCGAGCGTCCCTGGGAATTGGGCGAGCGCCGCCGCTGTCTCGGGCGACAACTTGTCTGTCGCGGGGCCGGACAGCTCGAGACGCGTCCCGCGAAAAGGCACCAGCGCGGCGGCCGCCTGTGGCGAGAGCTCTTGGAGGCCGGCGATCGACAGCCGGCCCCGATACTGGGCGAGTTCAGCCGCCAGTTCCGGGGTGAGCGGCGGACAACTGCCTTTGATACTGAGGTAGCTCGGATTTCGGCCACCGATGAACAATTGCGGCGCCTTGTTGAGTCCGCCCCAGGAGGGAATCTCTGTTCCGCGATTCAGCGACTTCACCAAAATCCTTGCGGCTTCGGGCGAGAGTTCCGACAAGCAAGGAAATTCCAGTGTTCCTCCGCCCAAGTCGCTTTCATTGCTGGCCAGTTCGCTGAACGCGGACGTTATTTCGGGTGGCAGGGTGGTGATGCCCAGTGTCAAATGACAGGTTTGCCGCGCCAGAGAGCGAACGGTCTCCAGGGAAACGTCTTGTAGGGCCGGCAGCGAAATACCCCCCCAAGAACGTGTCATGAGCAGTCGGGCCGTCTCGGGGCTCAGTTCCTGCAAGTTGGGAAAATACAAATTATAAGGACGGAAAACGCGAACCTTAAAGTTGGGGTTTTTCACCTCCTGGTTGGGAACACTCGCTAGAGCGGCAGCTACCTCGGGCGAGATCGTTCTGACACTACCGAAATCGCCCACGCAGCGCAGCAGCGTTTCAGCGAGCAGCGGAGAGTCGAGCGTTTTCAGCTTGGGCAGATGGATCTTCCTTTGAGTCCCAAAGGGCCCGCCCGGGACCGAATCCGGCGCCGTCGCCAAGATCAGCACTTGCTCGTTGTTGAGCGACTCCACTTCCCGCAGGCCGATGCTCAATGGCGATTGCACCAGCACCTTGAAGGACGGTTCGGAGATCGGACCGACCCCTAATTCCAAACGACCAGCACTCGGATTGTTCGCGAATACGGCGGCGACTTCCTCGGTCATCACGGTCAGTGGAAGGAATGTCCCGCCCAGGAAGAAATTTCGCTTGACCGAAACGATCTCCTTTGCCTGTTCCACGGATAGAGTGTTGACCGCTGGCAAGAGGACCGACTGGCTGAAACCGGCGGCGAGTTTTTTGGTGAGAGGCAACGAGTCAAGCGAGGCGAGTTTCGGCATCGTGAGCGGTCCGCTGGCTTCCGCTAGTTTGTCTTGAACTTCGAGCGGCACGTCGGCCAAGGCGCCGAATGTCAAGCTACGCGTGTTCTTGCCGAGCGCCACGGCGCACTCCGGTGTGATCCGTTTCAAGTAGGGGAACGACAAGGCGGCTGGACGTCGGGCCAGTTTCTCCGCCAGCGGCACGGAATCGAGTTCCACCAGCCCGGTCAGCGCCAGATGGCCCGGAACTTTGGCGAGCGTTGCGGCGGCCTCGGGCCCCACCGACGTAACCGAGTGCAACCAGACCGTGGCCGCTTGGCTCTTGGCCAGCGCCTGGGCGACTTCCGGCGAGAGCGATTTCAGCCCAAGAATCAGCATTTCACCGCGGAATTGGGCGAGCGCTGTGGCCACTTCCGAGTTTATTTCATAGGTCTGGCTGAGTTGCAGGATGCCGAAACGCGACCCCGACTCGACCTGCTGAACTAGCTCGCGAGCCCGCTGGACCGT
>JBJTOW010000406.1:0-5186 GCA_046074805.1 Planctomycetota bacterium
GGCCCGAAGGTGGACCGCGTCCGCCACGACCCGAAGGTGGGCCCGAAGGTGGACCGCGTCCGCCACGACCCGAAGGCGGGCCGGAAGGTGGACCACGTCCGCCACGACCCGAAGGTGGACCCGAAGGTGGACCACGTCCGCCACGACCCGAAGGTGGGCCCGAAGGTGGACCCGATCCTCAACGCATGATGGAACATGCGATGTCGTTTGATCGCGATAAGGATGGCAAGTTGAGCGTTGACGAACTGCGAGCGTTTATCGACGATTTTGTTCGAACTCATCCGGGCCCCGGTCGCCGCGGGCCGGGTCCGGGCGGTTTTGGCGGTCCCGGAGGACCTGGTGCTCCAGGCGGTCCCGGAGGACGCGGAGGCCGCGACGCCGGCCCGAACGGTCCAGGTGGCCCAGCTGGCCCAGGCGGCCCTCCTGGACCTGGAGGTGAACGCCCTGAACGGCCTCGTCGACCTGAGTAAACGGCGATTGGCGACATGCGGCGACCTTGGTGCCACCGCAACTATCCAAAAGGGAAAAACACCACGAACTGCATGAATTTTACGAATTAAAGTCAAGAATCGTGGGATCTATACGCCACGACGGACCGTCGAGTTCCTCGGTCCGTCGTGTGACGCGACGGACCGGGAAGTCCGTCGTTCGTCCAGATTGTCGCGAGAGATTCGTGGCACAATGGGAACCCCGGCATGGGCGGCCGGAATCTTGAGCTTTTTTCCAAACACGCCGTAAGTACTTATCTATTAAGAACTTATCGGCATTGACCCGCCCCCGGCTAGTTTCTATAATTACCGCTCGTCTGGACTGAGGCGTGCACGGATGAGCACTACTCGGTGATTCAGCCAGCGACTGTTAAGCGGTCGACGGCGATCGGTGGTCTAGGAACTGACGGGGAGACCTGGGTGTCGCAAACGTCGTGGCAGGAGATCAAGGAGCAGGTGCGCCAGGCGACGAACATCGTCGACTTGGTCGGCGGCTACTTGGAACTGCGGCGGCAAGGCGCGGCGTATCTCGCCCGCTGTCCGTTCCATGACGACCAAAAGCCCAGTTTGAACATCAACCCAGTGAAGCAGTATTGGCGGTGCTTTGTCTGCGACATTGGCGGCGATGTCTTCGACTTCGTCATGCGGAAAGAGCGGGTCACGTTTCCCGAGGCATTGCGCATCCTGGCGGACCGCGTAAACATTCCGCTGGTTCCGATGGGTCCGAAAGCGAAACCGGGCAGCGTCGAGGACAAGCAGACTCTGTTCCAAGCCATGGCTTGGGCAGAGAAGCAGTTCGTCGAGTGTCTGCGGTCGAGCGACGGTGTGGAGGCGCGGCGATATCTGGCGGACCGGGGGATCGACGAAAACAGCGTCCGGCGATTCCAGATCGGTTACTCGCCATCTTCCTGGCAATGGCTGCTCGATCGCGCCCGGAGCACAGCGTTTTCGCCGTCGATTCTCGAAGCTTGCGGCATGGTCGGGCGAAACCAATCCGGCGACCGATACTACGATCGCTTCCGCGGGCGGGTCATTTTTCCGATTCACGACTCGGTCGGCCGCCCGATCGCCTTTGGCGGCCGAGTGATGCCAGGGCCGGGTAGCGAGAACACGGCGAAGTACGTTAATTCGCCCGAGACCCGCTTGTTCACGAAAAGCGACACTTTATACGCGTTGGACGTGGCGAAAGACGCGATTGGCAAACAGCGTTCCATCGTTGTTGTCGAGGGGTACACCGATGTGGTGTTGGCCCATCAGTGCGGCGTGGGCAATGTCGTGGCCGTCCTGGGAACGGCCATCAACGCTCGACATCTCGCCTTGATGCGCCGCTTCGCGGACACCATCTATTTGGTGCTTGACGGCGACAAGGCGGGACAGCGTCGCACCAACGAGGTCCTGGAATTGTTCGTGGCTCACCAAGTCGATTTGCGGATCGCGACTTTGCCCGAGGGACTCGACCCTGCCGATTTTTTCCTCCGCTATTCGGCGGACCAGTTCCGTCAACGGCTCTCCGAGGCCGTGGACGCGTTGGAACATCGCTTTCGAGCGTCGACTCGTGGCGTTAATAAGACGTTCGACACGCATCAGTCCAACCGAGCTCTCGAAGAAATTCTCACGACCGTCGCTCGAGGCCGTCTGGGACAGGGCGGGACAGGCTCTGGCGGCGGTCCCGTCCGCGATACGCTTCGCGAGCAACAAATGCTCACCCGAGTGGCTCGCGAGTTTGATGTGGATCAGGATTCTTTGCGGCGGCGGGTGCAGGAATTGGTCCGGCAGTTGCGCGCGACACAGCGTCAATCGGCGGCGAACTCGGCGGGTAACTCGGCGGTGCCGCCACCACCCGCGTATCCTTCGCGGCCACTCGGCGTGACGCATGAAGTTCGGTCCAGCGGGTCTGGAGCGAGCGGCGCGCCAGGCGGCGCGACGTCCGGCGGAACAGCGGGCCCATCTACGGGCGCGACAGCCGATGCGACGGCTGACGAGTTAGCCGGTGGTGAGAGCGGCGTTGGGGACGCGTTCCTCGAGGCGGGCGGCGACGATTCGTGGGAGTTTGGCGCCGCGGACGGCGAGTCGAAGCTGACTGGCGGTAATGGCCGTCGTTCGGCGCCGCCTGTCGGCCAAGACACGATTGGGAATGGAGGCGAAAGCTCGGCACTTGTCGGGGCGTCTCCCGACATGGCGGGTATGCCGGCGATGGAAGATTTCGCGGGCATGGCCGACGTCGAGAGCGGCGAGGCGGCCGGGCCGCCGTTGATGCTGGGGGATTTGTCGGCCGAGGAGATCGAGTTGCTTGAGATCCTGGTGTTGCATGCGGAACTGGCGCCGCTGGCGTTCAGTCGGGTCCGCGTGGACGATTTGCGTGGCAAGCCGGCGAAGACGTTGTTCAACACGTTTCGGATGGCCAGGGAAATGGGCGAGTCGGCCGATTTTCGGTCTGTATTGAGCGAACTGGATGATCCACGATTGAAGAGTTTGTTGATTCAGTTGGACGAATCAGCGACGCGAAAAGCGGTGGTCGCGTCTCTGGGGCCCGATGTTCGGTTGAACCAATTGTGCGAACGTTTCGAAGCGCGGCGCGAGGAGAAGGTGTTGCGCGAGGAACTGACGGAGATGGAAAGGGGGACCATGGATTACGCGTCGCAGATGGCGACGCTGTTGAAGCAGTTTGAGTTGGCGAGGAAACGCCAAGGCTTGACGTCGCCCATGGAGGGGTAGACGGCTTTGGACATGGTTGGCTGCCGGGAGACCCGCCGGCCGCGAAGGCTCATACAGTGAGCGACGCGGTTGGAACCTGGATTTAGCCGCTGGGGGAGGGCGAGCGGTGCTCGGTCGAGCGTCCGCACGCGCTGGTTTAGGACTCAAGGAGGAGATGCCGATGACCCAATCCACGAACGAACTACAGACTTTGGTGGCCAAGGGCAAACGCCAAGGTTTTCTGACTTTCGATGAAGTGAATGCCTATCTGCCGGACCAGGATGTCACGCCGGAGAAACTCGACGACCTGTTGCTGGCCCTCGACGAACAAGGGATTGAATTGGTGGACGTAGGGCCGCGGGCGGACAGCCGTTCGGGCTGGAACACGGCTGGTTCAGCCACCTTTGGAGCTGGCGCGGCACAGACGGGCGGCTTGCGAACCGGTGGTTTGAGAATTGGCGACATGGCGGCTAGCGGCACGGCGGCTGGCGGCATGGCGGCTGGCGGCATGCGAGCGGGGTTCGGCGGAATCGGAGGGGCGTTTGAAAACGAGGCGGCGGGATCCGCCACACGCTTCGGTCTTCCACGCGGCTCGAACGCCGGCGACGGCAATGCGGACAGCCAGCGTCGCAAGAACGGCTTCGATCGTTCGTTGCTGCGGGACATGAGCGATCGGACGGGGGTGGCGGACGCGGGCGATGACGACGGCGACATGCAAGACGCTCGGCCAGCACGCGACATTCCGACATCCGGCGATGATCCGATCCGGATGTACCTGAGCCAAATGGCCGACTTGCCGCTGCTCAACCGCGAGGAGGAGATCGCGGTGGCGAAGAAGATCGAGGTGACGCGAAAGCGGTTCCGCCGCGCGTTGCTGTCATGCGATTTCGCGTTACGGGCGACAGTGGAGACGCTGTCCCGCGTGTATCGCGGCGATCTGCCATTCGATCGCACCATCAAAGTGTCGCTCACCGAGCAGCTCACCAAAGAGCAAATCCTGGCGCGGATGCCGCACAATTTGCGCACCCTCGAGCATCTGATCAAACGCAACCATGAGGACTTCGCGAAGCTGCTGAGCAAATCCACGGACGAGGATGATCGCCACTTGGCTCGACGCGATTTCCTGCGTCGCCGCCGTAAATGTTTGCAGTTGGTCGAAGAGCTGAGCTTGCGGACCCGCCGCGTTCAGCCACTGATGCGGCAACTGGCGGAGTTCTCCCGGCGGATGGACGAGTTGCAGACGCGACTGCGCACGATCCGGCACGATGAAACGGCGGCGGCCGAGCGAACCCGGGTGCGGCGGGAACTCTGCGAGCTGATGATGCTGACGCTCGAGTCGCCTTTGAGCTTGCGGAACCGTTGCCAGCAGATCGCGAAACTTTACTCGCAGTACGAAACCGTGAAGCGGCAGCTTTCCAGCTGCAACTTGCGGTTGGTCGTGTCGATCGCCAAAAAGTACCGCAACCGCGGACTGAGCTTCCTCGATTTGATCCAGGAGGGAAACACCGGCTTGATGCGGGCGGTGGACAAATACGAATACCGCCGAGGCTTCAAGTTTTCCACGTACGCGACTTGGTGGATTCGGCAAGCGATCACCCGCGCGATCGCGGACCAGGCGCGGACGATCCGCATCCCCGTCCACATGATCGACGTGCTTTCGAAGCTGCGGATGGTGCAGAGGAAACTGTACCAGGAGCTGCGCCGCGAACCGTCGCTGGACGAAGTCGCCGAACGCTCGGAGATTCCACTCGACGAGGTCCGCCGCGTGCTGGACATCGGCCGTTCGCCGATCAGCCTGGACCGGCCGATTGGCGAGGGGGACGAGTGTTCGTACGGCGATTTTCTGGAAGACAGCGTCTCCGACAACCCGCTCCGCAACGCCAACAACGGCGTGCTCCGTGAAAAGATCGACTCGTTGCTCAAAACCCTGACGCATCGCGAGCGGGAAATCATTCGCCTGCGGTACGGGTTGGGTGACGGCTACACCTACACGCTGGAAGAGGT
>JBJTOW010000407.1:0-10604 GCA_046074805.1 Planctomycetota bacterium
TGACTTCAGCGGCCCCGACTTCCGCTGAGCCGACATCAGATGGCACGGCCTCGTCTGGGTCGACGCTTAGCCGACGGACACCTGTCGTACCACCTGCGGCCGAAGCGCCCACAGACGAACAACTGGCGTCGCGGTACGAACGGCTGATCGCGACGGGGTTTCTCGCGCTCGGTCCGAAAGTGCTCGCTGAAGTGGACGAGAAAAAAATGGAGATGGACATCGTCGACGAGCAGATCGACGTGCTTGGACGCGCGGTCCTGGGACTGACTTTTGGCTGTTGCCGCTGCCACGACCACAAGTTCGATCCGCTTTCCACCAGCGATTACTACGCGTTGGCGGGAATTTTCAAGAGCACGCGGACGATGGAGCATTTCCGCAAAGTCGCGCGGTGGCATGAAAACCCCACGCCGACTCGCGAGGAATTGGCCCAAAAGGCCGCGCATTCCGACCAGGTCGCGGCGAAGAAGAAAACGATTGACGAGCGGTTCGCGGCGGCCAGTGCCGAGGCGCGAGCGAAGCTCGGAGGTATGGCGCCGCCCGCCGATCTTGAACCGCTTTTCGCTGACGCCGCGAAGGCGGAACTCAAACGGCTCCGCGATGAATTGAAGGCGTTGGAAAAGGCGGCGCCCGTCTTTTCAACCGCCTTGGGTGTGATGGACGGGGCAGTCGCCGAGGTGCCGATCCATGTGCGCGGCAGCCATCTGTCGCTGGGGCAAACTGTCACTCGGCGGTTTCCCCGAGTGTTGGCGGCGGAGGCCGCGTTTCGACCGGATCAAAGTGGCCGGTTGGAGCTCGCCCAGTGGCTCACCCGACCCGATCATCCGCTGACCGGCCGCGTGCTGGTGAATCGCCTTTGGCGGTGGCATTTTGGCCAGGGACTCGTGCGTTCAACCGACAACTTCGGAAAGCTCGGCGAACGGCCATCGCATCCGGAAATGCTGGATTGGTTAGCGGTCGATTTGGTCCGCCAGCAGTGGTCGCTCAAGCGGATGCATCGCGACTGGATGTTGTCGCGGGTGTACGGATTGAGCACGCGGATCGGCGCGGCCGAGCGGGAACGCGATCCCGAGAACCGCTGGCTGGCGCGCGGCAGCGTGCGTCGGCTGGAAGCGGAGGCGATCCGCGATTCGCTGTTATCGGTATCGGGTGGCCTCGAGTTGTCGATGGGCGGTTCGCTGCTGCACGTGAAGAACCGCGAGTACCTGTTCGACCACACGTCGAAAGACGGCACGAAATACGACAGCCCGCGGCGGTCGTTGTACCTGCCCGTCATTCGGAACAATTTGTACGACGTTTTTCAATTGTTCGATTACGCGGACGCGTCGGTGCTCAACGGTAACCGCGACGCCACAACCGTCGCGCCGCAGGCATTGTTTTTGCTCAATAGCCAACTGGCGACCCAGGCGAGTTCCCGGTTGGCGGCCGCCGTCCAGTCTGCCGCGACGGATGATGCGGGACGGGTCGCCTGGCTGTACTGGAACGCCTACGGTCGTAGCCCGACCACTGCCGAATCCGAACGCGCTTTGCGGTTCCTTCGTCAGCCTGCGGCGGACAGCCCCGCAGCAACTGGCGCAGCGGCAACTGGCGCAGCGGCGGCTGTGCAGGCGGCGGATGATGCCAATCCCCGGACGACCCGGGCTTGGAAATCGCTGTGCCAAGCGATACTGGCATCGAACGAGTTCGTCTACTTGCGTTAAGTGTCGCGACGGAGATGGGGAGGTGCGCCATGAGTAAGAACAACGGAGTTCGCCAGGAGCGTTTTTCGCGGTCCACAAGCGGCTCGGCGATCCCGCTCGGCGCTCCGCGCTCGCGTCGGCGGATGCTTCAGGATGCGGCGGCCGGCTTCGGCTTTGTGGCGTTGGCTGGGTTGCTGGGCGAAGAGCAGTCCGCCAAGGCCGAGCAGTCCGCCAAGGCCGAGCAGTCGGCCGACGTCGAGCGGGCGGCCGTCACCGCGCGGGCGGCCGTGTCCGCGCGGGCCGATGATCCGCTAGCGCCGCGGCCGGGGCATTTTCCCGCTCGCGCCAAACGCGTCATCTTCCTCTTCATGAAGGGTGGTCCATCGCACCTGGACACGTTTGACTACAAGCCACTGCTGGCGCGGGATCATGGCAAACCGCTGCCGTTCGACAAGCCGCGGGTGCAGTTCGCGCCGACAGGAACGATCTACCAATCGCCGTGGAAGTTCGCGCGGCACGGGGAGAGCGGATCGTGGGTCAGCGAGTTGTTCCCCAACGTCGCGCGGCACGTCGATGACTTATGTTTTCTACATTCGTTACACGGCACGAACGCCGCGCACGGAGGCGCGTTGCTGAAGTTGCACACCGGCAGCGACAGCTTTGTCCGGCCGAGCATGGGTTCGTGGGTGGCGTACGGATTGGGCAGTGAGAATCGCAATTTGCCGGGGTTCATCACGATCTGCCCGACGCTCGCCCACGGCGGGGTGAACAATTGGAGTTCCGCGTTTTTGCCGGCCGCTTATCAGGGGACGCCGATTTGCAACGCGAGCGTGGCGGCCGACAAAGCGAAGGTCCGGTACATCGACAACGCGGCGGGAACATCCCGAGGCGAGCAACGTCGACAGCTTGATTTGCTCGCGGAACTCAACCGCGACCATCTTGGGTTGGCGGGCGAAGACCAGGCGTTGGAAGGCCGCATTAACACGTTTGAACTGGCGTTTCGGATGCAGGAAGCGATGCCCGAGGCGGAGGATCTATCGCTGGAATCGGCCGCGACCCTACGCCTGTATGGACTGGATGATCCGGTGACGGCGAATTTCGGACGTCAATGTCTGCTAGCGCGGCGGTTCGCGGAACGTGGCGTGCGATTTGTTCAGGTGACGCACAGTGACGCGTTCGTACAATGGGATCAGCACAGCCAGTTGAAGCAAGGCCATGAGAAGAACTCGCGCGAAGTCGACCGGCCCATCGCCGGCCTGCTCGCCGATCTCAAGCAACGCGGGTTGCTGGAGGACACGTTGGTGATGTGGGGCGGCGAGTTCGGCCGCACGCCCACCGTGCAGGGCAGCGATGGCCGAGACCACAATCCGGAAGGTTTCACCATGTGGTTGGCTGGCGGCGGCGTCCGTCCGGGTTTCCATTACGGCGCGACGGACGATTACGGTTACTACGCGTTGGAAAACCGCATGCATGTCCACGATTTGCACGCCACACTGCTTCATCTGATGGGGCTCGACCACTTGCGGCTCACCTATCGCTACGCCGGCCGCGACTTCCGCCTGACGGACGTGCATGGCAAGGTCGCCTCGGGAATTTTGGCGTAAACCAAGCGGAAGCGACACGGATGGCAAAGTCGAAGGCGGCGAAAAGTGGCGGGGCCTTGAGTCCCCAGGCAGTCTCTTCCCAGGCGGTCAGTCCCCAGGCACCCAGTTCACAAGCTGCCAGTCCACAAGCTGCCAGTCCGAAGGCGAGCGGCTCCAAATCGGGCGGCTCCAAATCGGGCGGCTCAAGGGCGAGTGGTTCCCGGGCCGCATTGCCGCTCGGACCGCTCGTCAAATCGGTCGTGAAGTTGGCCTATCGGGCCCGTCGTCCGGTGCTGTTGGAAGGGCCGACTGGCATTGGAAAGAGCGAATTGATCGCGCAGGTGGCCGAGGAGTTGGGTGTCGGCTACCTGGTGCTCGACTTGAGCTTATTGGAGCCTCCCGATCTCGTTGGGTTGCCGGTGATCGAGAACAACCGCACGTCGTTCGCCTCGCCGCTTGCCTTGCCACAGGAGGGCGCCGGGATTTTGATGTTGGAAGAGCTAAATCGCGCGGAACGCTACATTCAGCAGCCCGCGTTGCAACTGCTGACCGCGCGTCGTTTGCATCAGTATCAGTTGCCCGACGGCTGGATGACCTGCGCGGCGATCAATCCCGAGCACGACGAGTATCAAGTCACGCCGCTCGACCCGGCGCTTCGTTCCCGGTTCCTCAACATCGCGGTGCGGGCGGATCGCGTCGAGTGGCTGGCGTGGGCCCGTGACCATTCGCTGCATACGGCGGTGCTCGAACTGGCCGGCGAGCAGGACCGATTTTTGGAGGACGTGCCGCCCCGAACATGGACTTACGTGTCGCAGGTGCTGCAAGCGATGGGGCCGGCTGAGATCGGCGAGCCGCGGTTGTTGCACGCCATGCTGTGCGGCTATTTGCCGACGGCGTGGAGCGAGGCGTTAGCCGCCAAGCTCGAGTCGCTCGTCGGACGCGGTGGACTGGATGTGGGGGCCATGCTGCGGTCGTATCACGAGGACGCTGTCCTGCGTAAAGCGGTCGCCGAGCTTGTTTCGCGGGGCCAGACCGACGCTTTGGAAATGATATGGCTCCGCGTTCATGAGGTCGTCAGCGGTCCAGAGATCGCGAGGCTGATTGGGCGTAGCGAGTTCAAACTGGAAGCGTTCGAGCGGTTGTTGCAGGACCTTCCCGGCGACTTCCGCGAGCGTTTGCAGGACGAATTCAGCCGGCAATTGTCGGCGTTGCCTTTGTTGCATTTTCGCGCCGAGGACGCGATTGCCCGCGACTATCCCGGCAGTCCGCTGTCAACGCGGGTTCGGCAACTTGTGGCCGACCCATCGAAACGGCATCGCGTGAAGCTGATCGCCTTCGCGGTCCAGCGGCACCTTGAACAGCATCCGAAAGTTTTTGAGTTGCGGCGGAACAACAGCGCGATGTTGTCGCTGGGCGTCTTTCTGCAACACATTGAACCGCACGCCGGCCCGCTACGGGAACTCGCCCGAAAACTCGAATTGGATGTGAAGACGGGCAAATGAATGCGACGGCGAATGGAGCGGTGGCGGGAGTCGAGCCGCTGAAGCAGTGGTTCGATGGATTTCTCCGCGATTCGGGCTTTGTGCGGCAGTATCCGTACTACGCGGCCGTTCTCTCGCGACTGGACCCGATCGACGATCCGGGCGTGCCTGTGATGGGCGTGTCGGCGCATGGCCGACGCTTTTACCTGCATGTGAACGTGGACTATTTTGTGCGGCCGCCCGAGAACGCCCGTTTCCTCGGCGGCGTTTTGCAGCACGAAGTGCATCATGTGGTGCTGGGGCATCTCGCCGATCCGCGATTCCAGGATCCCGCGCATCCGGACTTGATGGAGTTGGCGATGGAGATGAGCGCCAACGAGCACATTGTCGCGCCGCTGCCGGGGCAGCCGATCCGCTGGGAGGCGTACGTTTCGCTTGGTGTCCGCCAAGGACAGAGCACGCGGGAACGCTACGAATTGCTGGTGGAGGCGAGGCTGTCAGGAAAGCCGATTCCGGGCGGAGCGTTTGTCGACGGCCACTTGGCGGCGGGCGTGGGGCGGCACCGCGCCGACCCGACGCTTGCCGACCGCGTCGCGCGGCTGGTCGAGGAAGCGGTGACATCGGTGGAAGGGGACGGAATCTCGAGGCTGGCGGGCAAGACGGCGGGCGAGTGGCTCCAGCGGCTCCGAGGCACCTCCGAGGTTCCGAACCGATTCATGGATTGGCGCTCGGCGCTGCAGATGTTTTCGGGATGGATGCGGGCGCCTCGCCACACCTACGCCCGGCCCAACCGCCGCCTGCCGGGACTGATCGGCATCGTGCCCGGCCGCGCCTACGCCGTGAAGGCGGCTGAGCCCCGCTCGCTGATCGTCGCACTCGACACATCGGGAAGTATGACGCCCGAGGAACTGGCGGAGATGGGCCGGCATCTGCGGATGTTCGCGGACGAACTGAAGCTGATCATCGTCGAGTGCGATACGATCATTCAGCGGGTGTACCGGTTCGAAGGCTATCTGCAACACGTGGTGGGCCGGGGCGGCACCGACCTGCGGCCAGTGTTCGAACGGGAATTCCTGCGGTCGATGCGGGCCGATGGAGTGATCTATTTCACGGACGGCGCGGGGCCCTATCCGCTGGAAGACCCGCGTATTCGCACTCTTTGGGTGCTCTCCAAGCCATGGGAGTTTCGCTGCCCGTGGGGCGTGAAAGCGTGGATGCCCGACGGTTCCACTCCACGGACTTCTTAGGGCATCGCGGCATGGGTATCTGTTCGTACGACGGACTTCCCGGTCCGTCGCGGCACTGGGATCTATTCGTACGACGGACTTCCTAGTCCGTCGCGGCACTGGGATCTATTCGTACGACGGACTTCCTAGTCCGTCGCGGCACTGGGATCGACGAAACGAAAGTTCATCGCACCAGCTTGAAGCGAATCTGAGTCCGTAGTTTCCGGTCTCCGAAGGGTGAAGTGAGTTAGCCCTGGACCGGTGTTCCTCGGATGCGCCGTGTCGCTCTGCCTGAGGCTTTGGCGGTCGCCGACCATTCTGGAGCGAGCACTCAGCAACGACGGACGGGGAAGTCCGTCGTACGGCAATCAGGGCAATGCCAATCCGAACGCGGGTGTCGGTGTTCGTTACGCGGCGCGGCCCGACGCGTTGGCGGTCGCGACGGCCACGCCGCCGACGGTTACGCCGGCATTGGGCAGTCGCGGCACCGCTGGCTCGTCGGTGGCCAGACCGGCTGGAGCGGCCAACCACATGGCGACTCGCCGAGGCAATGGGAAGGCGAAATCCCGCAGGAGTTCACGCAACACAGCGGGCGTGCGTTGAGCTTCCGGTTCGTGGACCCGCCGTGCCAAAGCCACGGCGACGATTCTCAGGAGAAAACTGGTGGCGAAAACCAGGTGGAACGGACCGACGGTCTGACCTAGCAGAGTGAGTTCCCAGCCCTGCGCGTGGCTGAGCGCGAGCCCGGTGACGACAGCCGTTATGCCGCCGATCAAACCGGCCCAAGCATTGCCAGCGGCTAGAAACATGGTGCGATTTTCCGCCGGCGAAAACTTCAATAGATAGCCCTGATTGGCGATGTTGATCCCCGCGTTCAGCAACGCGTCCATCATGAGCACTGGGACCAAGATCCAAAACGCGAGCGTCGGGTCGCGCGGGATCAACAACAACGCGGCCATGTTCACGGCTTTCAGCATCGTGCAGAGCACCAGCAGCGGGCGGTGGCCAAAGTGGTCGGCGATCCGTCCAAACTTCTTGGACCACAGAGCGCCGCCGATCCACGAGATCGACCAGACCAGCAGCACCCGGTCCAAGCTCATGCCGACCTGTTGCAATAGATACATGCTGATAAAAGGAGCGCCGACCATCGCGGCGAAGTGCCAAAAACAGGCGTACTCGATGAACGAGCGGAACCGTTCGTGGCGAAACGGAGCCACCAACACCGCTCGCCAGTCGCAGGCAGGACCGTGCTTCGCGGGCGGTTCCTCAACCTTGAGGAACAACAGCAAATCGACGATCCCGAGCACTGTCGCCACGGCGACGAGCAGTCCGAAGGACGCCCAAATCCCCAGACCGCTGTGGAGGAACACCAGCGAGCAACCGAGCAGCGTCGCGGCCGCTGTCCATTGCTGCCACAGATGACGCACCGACCAAAACTGGCTCAGGCCTTCTTTCGGCAGGTAGTCGCCCATCCACGACAGCCACAGTGGCGTTCCGAAATGCAACAAGCCATGGTTGAGCAGGGTCGCGGCCACCAGGCACCACACCCACGTCTCGTTGGACCACTCGGGAAACATCCATGGGCCGCACGCCAACGGGAGGTAAGACAGTCTGTGCAGCAGGCTGGCGAAAAACCACCAGTTCCGTCGATAGACCGACCGTTTCGTGACGATCGCCGCCAAGAACTGGACAAAAAACAGCCCGGTCGGAGCGGCTCCCAGGATTCCGATGTGCAGACCGGTCGCCCCCAACTGGCGGCCGAACTCGACCAGGAGCGGGCAGGTGGTCACCTGCGTGTACGCCATCGCCAAACTGCCACCAACCACGATCGCCCGGCGGGCGCCGGTCAACGTCCATTTCCCCATCGGAACTCGTCACTCCCCCTTGGCCACGGAAAGAAGGTCGCGGAGTCTAGCGGGCGGGCTGAAACAACGCGAGGGATTCTAATCGACGCCAAACCGTCCCGGGCTGACAAATCCGCAAGGTTTGCGCGGCCCGCACGGTCAACTGTAGGTCACGCCGCGACGCGGCGGATCGAAGGTGGCGGTTTCGGTTGTCCCGCCATCCGAAATCCGTGCCGTTCGAATCCCAACTTGATCGCTTCCAGCAAGTCCGCCCGCACGGCCGCGAAGTACTCGATTCGCACCCACGGTTGAACCACGACATGCACACCCGTTTCGGCCAACAGGTCGATCGCCACGACCGGCGGCGGCAATTGCAAAACCCGGTCGTCCGCCGCCAAAACCTCCAGCAGGAAACGTTTCAATTCCAACAGGTTGTTGTCGTACGAACAGCGCAGCGTGATGTCGATTCGTCGCGTTGATTCGGCCGAGTAATTTGTGATCGTGGCGGCCGTGATCGAACCGTTGGGAACGATCACAACGGCGTTGTTTTCGGTGCGGATCAACGTGTTGAAAATCTGGATTTCCTCGATCGTGCCGGTTGAGCCGCCGGCCAGCACCGAGTCGCCGACTTTGAAAGGCTTGAACACAATCAACAGCACCCCCGCCGCGAAATTCGCAAGCGAACCCTGTAACGCCAGGCCAACGGCCAAGCCAGCGGCGGCGACCACCGCCGTGAATGATGTCGTGTCGATGCCAATCCGATGCAAAGCCGACAGCACCACCAAAGCCAATACGGCGGCATAAGTCAGGTGCGAGCCGAATTTCGCGAGCGTGGTATCGCACTTCGCCCGCGCTGCGACCCGCCCTAGCAGCTTGGAAAAGACCCTCGCGAACCAACGGCCTACAATCAAGATTGTCACCGCCGCCAGCAGGTTGATGGCCAGTTCGCTGCCCCGTTGGCGGACGAGTTGCAAGAGATTGCGCCACCAAGCCGCCGGGTCCGAAAAATTGGTCATGTCGTCGATCGCCGCGACCAACGATCCCGGGGCGACGGCGACCGCGCGTTCCGGCCCCTGAGCGGCCGCAACCGACGCGAGCAATGTTGGCAACTGGGCGGTGCTCAGACCGCTTAACGGACTCGGAGGAACAGGGTTGCCGAGCGAACTCGGCGGGGCTGGCGAACTGCCCGTGCCCTCGACCCCGCCACTCGGTGAAACGATTCCAACGCTGCCAGGACGACTGCCGGTGGCGCTTCCCCGCGTCGCCGCTGGCTGGCTGGAGGTCGTGGCGAAACCAGCCGGCGCGACCGAATACGTTTCAGTCACTGCGGGCGGCGGTGGAGCCATCAATGGTGGCGGATCGAAGTACGGGCCCGAAGTGCGAAAATACGGAGATTGGGGTACGTCTAATTGGCCTGCGACACACAAGAGTGCGCCGTAGATGAAGACGTTCGCAATCATGTCGGCCTCCCGCTTGCCGCCGCAGCACTAGCGTTTTGTCCAATTTTGGCGTCCGGGGTATTTCCCGAATACTTCCTGAACAATTGACTTGGACAAAGCACCAGTTGTCGCGGCTTTAGTGATCGCGCAGGCGATGCCCTGCGTGCTGATTGTATCGGTCGGGGAGGCTGGAGGACTTGAGTCGAGTTTGGCGGCGGATCGCCGCGATGACTCGAAGTGGTGATCGCTCGCCAACTTACGGTTGCACCTTTTTTTCCGTCGAAACGTCTCAGAGGTGCCCGGAGGCGTCAGCCCCTTTGGAAAGCGGTGCCTTCGGCCCCGCACTCCAAGGGCCGTAGCGTCGCACACGCTTCTTTACGCTCGGTGGCTTAGAGTTGGCGGTGACGTAATTTGGAGTGCGGCGCCCTCGGGCGCGCTTTTTTCCCTGCCGATCGAAGTCGCCGGTTCGAAGACAGTTGCCGCTTGTCGGTGAAAGCGGTGCCTTCGGCCCCGCACTCCAAGGGCCGTAGCGTCGCACACGCTTCTTTACGCTCGGTGACATAGAGTTGGCGGTGACGTTGTTTGGAGTGCGGCGCCCTTGGGCGCCGCTTTTTTTCCCAGCCGATCGAAGTCACCGGTTCGAAGACAGTTGCCGCTTGTCGGGGAAAGCGGTGCCTTCGGCCCCGCACTCCAAGGGCCGTAGCGTCGCACACGCTTCTTTTCGCTCGGTGACATAGAGTTGGCGGTGACGTTGTTTGGAGTGCGGCGCCTTGGGCGCCGCTTTTTTTCCCAGTCGTTCGAAGTCGCCGGTTCGAAGACAGTTGTCGCTTGTCGGTGAAAGCGGTGCCTTCGGCCCCGCACTCCAAGGGCCGTAGCGTCGCACACGCTTCTTTTCGCTCGGTGACTTAGAGTTGGCGGTGACGTTGTTTGGAGTGCGGCGCGCTTGGGCGCCGCTTTTTTCCCAGCCGATCGAAGTCGCCGGTTCGAAGACAGTTGCCGCTTGTCGTGGAAAGCGGTGCCTTCGGCCCCGCACTCCAAGGGCCGTAGCGTCGCACACGCTTCTTTACGCTCGGTGACTTAGAGTTGGCGGTGACGTTGTTTGGAGTGCGGCGCCTCGGGCGCCGCTTTTTTCCCAGCCGATCGAAGTCGTCGGTTCGAAGACAGTTGCCGCTTGTCGTGGAAAGCGGTGCCTTCGGCCCCGCACTCCAAAGGCCGTAGCGTCGCACACGCTTCTTTACGCTCGGTGGCTTAGAGTTGGCGGTGACGTAATTTGGAGTGCGGCGCCCTCGGGCGCCGCTTTTTTTCCAGCCGATCGAAGTCGTCGGTTCGAAGACAGTTGCCGCTTGTCGGTGAAA
>JBJTOW010000408.1:0-2780 GCA_046074805.1 Planctomycetota bacterium
CGTGGCGGCGGCGAAGTACAGCATCGACCAGGCGGTGAAGGCGCGAAAGCAGCTCAAGCTGCGGTAACAACCGTCGACCAGCAGGTCAATCAGGGCGATCTCTTGGAACAGGATCCGCTGGTAGGCGTCGAGTCGTTCGGCGAGATCGGTTCGTCCCCATGATTCGCCCAGAATGTGCAACAGCCGTTCCAGGCCGCAAAGCGAATGGCCGATCCCCGTGCTATGGAGCGGATCGATGAAGCCGGCGGTGTTCGGCAGGGCGGCCCATCCGTCGCCCGCCGCCACCGCCGCTCGGCGCTGAATGCGGTCCGTTCGGATCATCCGGCCTGGCACGGCGGCCACTGTCGCATGAGCCAACAATTCGCCTACCGACGGATGCGCCCGAAGCCACTCTTGCCATTCATCCTCAGGCGAAATCGCTGGGTCGAGCGGAAAGCGGCGCTGATCGATCGCGATCCCCACGCTCGCCAAGTTGTTCTGAAACCGCAGCAGCCACATCCAGGCTCCGTCGAGCAACATGTGTTGGGCGGCGTCATCGCAGCGAAACGGATGGCTGGCGACATCGCCGCCGCGAGCTCGCAGCCATTCGTCCCAAGACCCCACGCCATGAAAGTGGGAAAACAGCATTCGCGAACGGGTATGGAGCCGTTCCAGTCGTGGTGTGGCACCGGTGGCTCGGGCCATCACCGCCGCTTCTCCCGTGCCGTCGATGACGAACCGGGCGCGAACCGCGATTCCCATCGGTTCGCTTCGCAAGAGCCAACGGCATTCGCGATCACGGACGGGGGCCGCCAAGTTCACGCCCTCCAGCACTGGGATGCCGGCGGCCGCCGCTTCGCCCGCCAAAAAGGCGTCGACATCGGCGCGTAGCCACTGCGTATCGCTCGTTTCATCATCCGCGCTGGCCGCGACCAAGAGTTCATTGCGATGTTCTGGGTCGGGGGCGAAGGACCGCCCACGGGGCTGATCGAAGTAGCTGAAGCCGCGTTTCAGGCCACAGCCCAGCTGGGGATACGAGCGTTGCCATGGCCCGAATTTGGCGAGCGGCAGGAGGCGTGGCAGCGAGTAGCGCTGGGCTAGGTCGCGCAGCACGCGGTTGGCGACCGGCGTGGAGGACTCGCCGATGGCGAACCGCGGATGGCGGGCGCGGTCGATCAAGACGGTTTCCAGTCCGAGCCGGCGGCATGCCAGCGCCGCGAGACTGCCGGCGAATCCCGAACCCAGCACCGCGACATCAACATCGGCAGAGAACGATTCCATGGGGAAGAGCGGCTCCTTGGGCCGCCGCGAGGCGTTTTCCGTTCAGTTCGTGACCGCGTCCCGTTTTCCGGCGAGCCAAAGCAGCGTAAGAATAACCCGTGGCCCGCCAAAGCGCCAAACCAACGACCCGAAGGATGACCGCATGCCGCGCACGTACGACCAACACGGAATCCGGTTCCTTTACCCGGACAACTGGCTTGTCACCGACGAGCAATCGTTGGAACCGCCCTACTCTGTCGGCTTGCAAACGCCTCAGGGCGGCATGTGGGTGCTGCAAATCCACGAGCAGGGCGAACCGCTCGAGTTGGCCAGCGAGGCGCTCAAGACGATGCGCGCCGAGTACGCCGAGTTGGAAGCCGATTCCATCACCGAGCGAATCGAAGAGCACGACGTGCTCGGCTTCGAGATGCGGTTTTACTACCTGGATTTTGTTGTCATGGCGCGAGTGCTCAGCCTTCGCGTACGCGATCGCACGTTGGTGCTGCTTTGCCAAGCCGAGGATCGCGACTACGAATCGCTCGCGCCGGTCTTCCAAGCCATGCTTGTGAGCATCCTGCGTAGCGGAAAAACCTCACCACCCCTCCGCACAACAGACTTCTAGTCCGTCGCACGCCCTCCTCCCTCTTCGCCTTCTCCCCTCCTTGTACGACGGACTTCCAGTCCGTCGCCGAGTATCTCCGCCCCGAAGGGGCAGCGTCAGCCATAGCCCAGGGCAAAGCGACACGGCGAAGCCGTGGAGCACCGCCCTGGGTCGCCGCCCATCCCTCTTCGCCTCCCCGCCCTCCTTGTACGACGGACTTCCAGTCCGTCGCTCCTCCCCTCCTCCCTCCTCTCCTCTCCTCCCCTCTTCCTTGTACGACGGACTTCCAGTCCGTCGCGCAACTTCCCCGCCCACTTCAAAACAACTTTGTTCAACTTGTCTCCGAGCGGACAACCATCATCAACTGCTTGTTTCCTTTGCTCACTTTCTTACGAGGCCCGCCCCCGACGGATGGGCCAAAAAAAATTCCAAATGTGACTGGGCTAGTGATGGCTGGACAGGCTAGGCTGTTTCAGAATGCGTGGCGTGGGATGGCATCGCTTCAGACTGCGGAATGAGCCGGGAGATTCCAACGATGTTTCGTCGAGCGTTTATGACATCGAGCGTCGCTCTGGCAGCGAGCGGCGTGCTGTTCTCCGAGAGTCGCGGGCAAGGCGCCGCCGTGCGTAAGCTCGCCTTCCTGGTGGGCGTGTCGAACTATTACAAGGACGGTTTCGAGGATCTGTCGTACTGCGAGCGGGATGTCGATGAGCTGGCAGTCGAGCTGCGGAAGCACGGCTTCACGGTCGCGACGCTCACGGGCAAGGCGGCCACGAAAGCGAAGTTGGACGCTTGGCTGAAGGAGGCCTTCGATTCGATGTCGAAGCTGAGCAAGTAGGACGTGGTTCTAGTGGGATTCTCCGGCCACGGTGTTCAGTCGCTTGTGAGGAACCCGAATCCCGACGAGCGCGACACCGAAGACGCGTTTTTCTGTCCGTTC
>JBJTOW010000409.1:0-4671 GCA_046074805.1 Planctomycetota bacterium
ATCGAATTTCTTACGCCCTGCCCCGAGTCATAATCCGAATGCGTCTAGTGGCGGCATCATCGCCGCCCTCGGTGGCCGCCACAGGTTCAATCGCCGCGATTCCGCAACAGTTGCGACAGGTTTGGCGGTGAGGAACCGGAAAAAATCATGTTAAGGAAAGTCGCGCACGACCGCAACGATTTTCGCCATTCACCACACCCGTGAAGGGGATAAACGAAGCGGACGGCATAGCGCGAGCCGTCTGTTGGCGTGGCGACTGGGCCTTGTTATCGTAACCCGAATAACCGTTTTTGAAGTTGCGATTTTGGCTTCCGAGCGATGCTGGGCGCCAACAGTCGCGGCGACGGACTAGGAAGTCCGTCGTACGGGCCAACCGGGCTACTCTACGATGTTCGACGGCTTTTCCAGTCCGTCGCGATCACGCCGCAGCAGCAAGGAACTCCCGCGCGTGTTGGATGCTCGATTACTCGTTGAGCAATTGGCGGACGGTTTCGACTTGCGGGCTCGCGGTGACGCTCTGGGCCTTTACGAGTTCAGGGACGTAACGCACGGCGTCTTTACGCTCGGGCACCTTAAAGTTGTCGCCCTTCTGGAGAACCGGGCGGAACTCGGGGATCCCGCCAAAACTGCGAGTGCCAGCGGCTTGGCACGGGATCCAATGTCCAACGCCGGTGTCGTCCACCAGGTAGAACTCGGGGTAGCAATGGTCTGGCACCCACACCGTGCGCGCCGGAATCTTGTTCGCTCGGCACAACGCGATGAACAGCGAAGACAGTTCTTCGCAGTCGCCCCGCTTGTCCTTGTAAGCCGCCAACGCGCCTTTGATCGGCCCCTCGAGGAACTCGACGTGCTCGCGGACCCAATCATAAATCCGCTCGACTTTCGTCCAGGCATCCGCGTCGCCTTGATCGGCCCACACATCTTTAGCCAGCTTTTGGATCGTGGGGTGGCTCACTTCGATCAGCGGGCTTGGGGCAAGGTAAATTCGCACATCCCGTGGCAGCTTGGCGATGTCCGGGAGACGGAAGACGCCCGGGTCGAGCGGCGGTCGGAGCGCGGCGCGATTCACTTCGACAGTGATCAACGCCGTCGCCGTCTCGCCCGAACGCAGTTTGGGGATTTCCACCACCATCTGCCGCACGCCACCTTCAAGCACGCGGTAGGTGACTCGAAGGACGTTTGGCGAGAATTCCTCGCTCACCAGCTTTACCGTTTGTTCGGGCCAGCTCGTCGGAACCGGCACGGTGGCGAGCATGCCCGTGCATTCGCCAGGCGACTGGATCGTGACGCCAAATTTCCAACGCTGGAGACGCTGCTCGTCCAAACGCACGCCGTTTTCCGGCAGGGTTTGAACGGTGGCGTTCCCCAGTCCGTTTCCAGTTCGAGCGGAACCGCCTTTGGCGCTGCCCAGTCCATTCGCGCCTGAACCACTCGCGCCAGAACCACTCGAACCCAATCCGCCCGAACCCGAGCTACCCGTGCTTATGCCGGTCTTGGCCGTTCCTTTCTTCGAAAAACTACTTTTCCCGACGCCGGTTCCCGTCGCGGTTCCCGTTCCGGTTCCACGCGTTGGCGCCTTTCCCGTGTTGGGGCCAAGTCCCGGCAGCAGCGGCGTCGACGGCGTGTCGAACTGGCCGTAGGCTGAGATTGGAATAGCCAGTAAACAGGTCGCAAGGCTCAAAACGATGAGCCGCGTTGCGGGACACAGGGTCGGTCGCGGACCAAAACAGGAGCCGAAACACGAACCCAAACGCGAAGGAGTTCGTGTGGCAAGGAGGCGATTGAAGAGGACGGCAGTGGCCGCGCGGGCGTAGGCAAGCGAATGCGAATGACGCATTGGAGTCGTTCCGGGGATTGGAAGTAGGGGAGAGGCCGAGCGTACGGGCGCCATCCCGGGCGCCGCCGACCACTTCCATGTGTCGCAAAGATCGACTGGCGACCGGGGCGAAGATTCGCGAAAGCCGGCCACCTATCCTTCCTTGGTTATACCGCGAAAGCGGAAAAAACGCCGCGAACCGCTCGGGATTCGCGGCGTGTCCACCCAACGCGCGCCCGGATTAGCGGCCGCCTTGGTCGGGGTCTAATGATTGTAGGAGAAATCCGGTTTCCGAACGGTCAACGCAAGGCTGTCCGTCGGCATCCTTGCCGTCGGCGGTTACGTGGTCGGTTCGACTGGTCCCGGCAGCACGTTACGATTGGTCGGCGTGGGCATCGGAGCGGGCACGATCGTCGCCCCGTCCTGGTACATCGAGGGGCCGCAATTCGATGTGCTATAGCCACACGGATTGCAACGATCCCCCTGTCCCCATCCCAACAGCCGGCAACCGCTGGCCGTACCCATCGTCGCCAGCACGAGGGCCACCAACAGCATCCTCTTCATGATTCGAACCTCCCAAAAAAACACTTCTAGCCACATCGCGTTCCGCGATGGCGTCGCGAACGGTTTTCAAAGCCTCGCAACTTTACAACGCCCCTCCCGATGTGCAAATCATTCCCTTTTTTCTCACGCCACTTTTTCTCAAGCTAAACCGCAAGAAGCGACGAACGACGGTTCATTGCAAGCTAGATTTCGCTCGTGATGCCACTGCTGCTAGATTCCCACACCGCGACTCCCTTGCCCCACATTCTCCGGAAAACTCCGCGAGCAATGCTCGATCGTGTTGCGCCCCTACAAAAGTCCAACACAGACTCATATTGCGATCGGGCGTATTTGGCGAATTTGACGACTGGAACTGGCGGGGCGACTGGAAGTGGCGGGGCGACTGGATTGCCGGCTGCGTTCTTGCCCGTGACCGTCTCTGGGACCGCTGCCTTTCCGGCGACTGTCTGTGCGCCAGCGGATCATGCGGGACCGCCGTGTTCGGCGGCGGGACACTCCATGTTTCCCCGTGTTGTCGTGGGGCTCATGTTGGTCGCGGTCTTCGTCACTAGCCTAGCCGCTCAGCCTCCGGCGGAAAAATCGACATTTCGCGCGCCGACCGGAAAGGCCGCCCAATCGACCTCGTCGCCAGCGGCGAATCCAACGACGCCAGATTCCTATGTGCTCGCTTCGTCTGCGTCGGGTTCGGCTACGCCCACGGAAAATCCGCCAACGCGAAGACAACCAACGCCAAGTCCGCCACAAACCAAATCACCCACTCTGGCGACTGTCGCGACGGAACGGGCCGACGACCATGATTGGATCAGTGTGGATGTGAAAGGCGTGGATGTTGTGTGGCGTATCCGCACCCACGACCTTGAAGATCCGGGCCCGCAGGTGCGAATCGACTCGCTCGATATCCAGCGGTCGGCAAATGGCGATTGGCAAGTCGCGTCCGCCGACGCCCTGCGGCGCGAAGCGGCGCTGCGGACTACGTTGATATACGTGCATGGCAATCGGGGAGCCGACGCTTTGGCGGTCGCGCGCGGCGCGGAACTCGCAAGACAACTGGCCGCCCGTCCCGGGACAGAGCCGTTCCAACTTGTTATCTGGTCCTGGCCAAGCGCCAAGACATTCCGAGGTCGGCGCGATTTTCTGCATAAGTCGGAACGCACGGACACCGAGGCGTGGTATCTGGCCGGCTTGCTTCGATCATTTCCCCCGGAAGCCAATGTCAGTCTTCTCGGTTACAGCTACGGGGCCCGTGTGGTGACGGGCGCCGCCCACTGGCTCGCTGGCGGCCGTTTTGAAGACCGTGAATTGCCACATCGTGGAGCGTCGCTGGACGATTCGCGAAAAACGCCTCGATTGCGTGCTGTGCTCGCGGCGCCAGCGATGCACTGGCACTGGCTGGGTGCGGATAGCGTTCACAACCGGGCGCTCGATGTGACCGATCGTTTAACGATCCTTTACAACCCATCGGATCCGGCGCTTCGCTGGTTCAAGCTGATCTACCCATGTGAACGTCCGCAAGCGTTGGGCCGTGTTGGCATTAGTGCCGAACTGCTCGGAGAGGCGGCCGCTCGAGTGGAACAATGGAACGTTGAGCCGGCGGTGGGGCGCGTTCACGACGAGGAGTTGATCTTGCGTTCGGCGGAGATCATCGAGCTTGTCGGGGCCGCCCTGCTGGACAGCACGCCGCGCAGCGTCGTTGAAGAGGAAGCCGCGAAACGGTAGGTTGAGCGGCATGATTGAACCTTTGGCTTACTGGAACGGACGGTTCGTGCCGTTCTCCCAAGTTTCGTTTCCACCTTATGACGCCGGTTTCGTGCAGGGCACCACGGTCGGCGAGCAGCTCCGCACGTTCGCTGGACGGCTGTTCATGCTGGACGAGCATCTGGCGCGGCTGCGTCGGTCGCTGGAGGTGATCGGAGTGCGGCCTGCGGTCTCCCTGGGGACGCTCGCCGAAATCAGCCGTTCGGTCGCTCGACATAACCACGGTTTGCTCGCGGATGGCGACGATTTGGGACTGTCGATCGTGGTCACTCCGGGCGTTTACACCGCCTTCTCTTGTGGCGTCCGCGGCGGCCCGACGACGTTGGTGATGACCTACCCGCTGGCGTTTGAACTCTTCGCGCCGCTGTTCGAACGCGGCCAACCGCTCGTGGTGACTCGCATTCGCCAAGTGCCCGAGGATTGTTGGCCACCCGAGCTGAAGTGCCGCAGTCGGATGCACTATTATTTAGCCGACCGAGAGGCACGCGAACGGGAACCCGGGTCGCGGGCGCTGCTTTTGGATCACGAAGGCTATG
>JBJTOW010000410.1:0-12252 GCA_046074805.1 Planctomycetota bacterium
CGGGGGCTCCCGCCACGACGCGGCGCAAGCCGCCCGGTGAAACACCGAAACGCCTAGGGCCAAGCCGCTCGACAAGGCATGCCACACGCGACATGCACCGTAGCGTCCGTGACCGGTGCCCGGTATCGTCTCGCGCCGTTAGGCGCAGGAGCTAACTGCTCGCGCCACAACGAGAAGCGAATGGTCGCGAACCGCCCGGCGGATTAATCGCCCAATCGTGATTCCGCGAAAGCACTTTCTGGAAAAAATCCAGTTTTCCGCGCCCGATTCGGCCAAGTCGCTCGGCGAATTCCTTGGTGGGGCGAGGTCCGGTGACGATCGCCCGCTAATCGCCTGGTAGGCGAAGGGATGGCTCCCACGGCGCATCCAGTAGCAAACCACGCAACCTATCCATCTCCAATCTCCCAGAAAGCTTCACGATGACTCCTCAAGTTGTGGATACTGTTATCCAGTTGCGCTGGTTTATCGCCATCGTTGTGGCTGTGATCACTGTGGTTTGGATCGTGCAAAACGGTAAGACTAAACGGCTGGCGCTCCTTTGCGCCGTGGTTGAAAATATCGAGGATTTGCCTTCGATTCAGGCCATTATGGAAAGGATTTCGAGCGAAAACAGCTCGGCTCACAAAGCGAAGCGCATAGACTTGCCATTTGCCGCAATTGTGGAGGCCTTCAGCAAGACAAACAAAGATTTCCAGATCATGTGTTCTATTGGCTGTATGGTTTTTTTAATGTGTATAGGGGCTGGCATAATTCAATCAATCGCGTTGAATTCTCGCGGCCATATTGATTCGCTAAAAAAATGGCCGCCGACCACAGCGGCCATGCCCTCGCCGCTTGGCCTTTCGGAGATCTCCATAAAAAAAGAGGTTCGCGAGCAAGCCAGCGAATCAGCCGTTTTTTCCTTGGATGACGAACGCGTGGGCACTGGAAGATTTTCAAGTACCGCCACTCATTCGCGTTTGTCTTACGCAGGAGATGGATTCCATGAATGCAACATGTTAATGTTACGAAATGGAATTTAATTCGGATGGCAATCCATGTGTTTTAAGGAATAACGCCGCTACTTTCGAATCCGCACCACCGATTTTCTGCGGAGGCTCGGCGATCGTCATTATAACTATGGCGTTGACTGCCAAACCTCGTCTAACGAGTCAAGGCGTGGCGGCGCCCCGTGAGGAGGAGCAGGACCTAATCACCGGCCGCAATCTCGCCAGGCGCTCGGATGATTCGATGGCGTTGTCGACACTACCGCTCGCCGTAGCGATACACGGCGTCGCTGTGCTCGTCCTCGAGCCAGCAGCGCTAGGATGTTTCCGGTCGCGCATTCTCGGATCGATCACCTTCTTCGACCCTAGACTCGCAGCGTGTCGACATTGAGCCGGCAGCGAAGTTCACCTATCAGCCAAACAATTCCATGATCGGCTTACCCGTCGTTAACGGCAGCGAGATACCGCTGTTGTTCTGCGGCGCGTTAAGCGGGATGTCTAACGCATGGTAGATCGTCGCGGCGAGTTCCTCGGGCCGCACTGGCATGCTCGACACATAGGCGCCGTGCTTGTCCGACTTGCCGTAAACCTTTCCACCAGCGATTCCCGCGCCCGCCAAAATCGCCGAGAAGCAGCTCGGCCAATGTTGGCGTCCGGGAGGCAACTGCGTGAGCACGTTGGGCGTCCGGCCAAACTCGCCGGTCACGACCACCAGTGTGTTCTTCAGCATCCCGCGGTCCTTCAGATCCGAAAGCAGCGCCGAGAGCGCCTGGTCTAGTCGGGGCAGGCAAAAGCCCATGCCGTAGGAGCCGTCGCCGAAGGCGTTTCCCATACCCATGTTGCCGCCGTGCATGTCCCAACTGCTGCTCGGCGGCCCCGCCGTGTCGTGCGGAGCTTGGCCGGTCCAGCCGTTGACGGTCACGAACCGCACGCCCGCCTCGACCATCCGTCGGGCCAGCAACAAATTCTGCCCCAGCGGGTGGCGACCGTAGCGATCGCGGACATGCGATGGCTCGAGATCCATCTTGAACGCGTCGCGGCCTTCCGAACGCGTCATCGCATCGTACGCCTTCTCTCGCAGTTGCGACCAGTCGGCACCGCGGCCGTCGAGCGACAACGCAGGACTTTCGATCCGCGACAGCAGTTGACGGCGCACAGCCACGCGTGTCGGGTCGCCAAGATCGTAAATCTCGGGTGGACTGAAGTCGTCCATCGCCGGATGGTTCTTCGCCGAACCGACGAACACCGGCGCGTAAGCCGAGCCGAGATAGCCGCCAAGATCGATGTTCGGAGCGCAGAACACGGGTGGTCCAACGCACTTGATCAACCACGCATTCGAGACCAAGTTCCGCTTGCTGGGCCGATGCTTCGCAACGAACGACCCCAGATAAGGCTGGTCGTCGGAAACACCCTGATTGACCCGCTTGGTCGACTGGCCGCTCAACAAATTGTGCATCGCGTCGAAATGGTTCGAGATGGAACCCGGATGCGTCATCGAGTTGATGAGGGTGAAGTGGTCGGTAAGCTTCGCCAGTTCGGTATGCATTTCGTTGATCCGCATACCGGGAACACGGGTTTCGATCGGTCGATAGGGGCCACGGATCGTGTCCGGGGCTTCCGGCTTCATATCCCACGTATCGATATGGCTCGGACCGCCACAAAGCAGCACGAAAATGCACGACTTTTCGGAAGCCACCGCTTGGCCGCTGGCATCGGTCGCGTCAGCGCCCATGACCAACCCCGGCGTCGTCATCGACAACGCACCCAATCCCGCGGCGATCAGCGCCTGTCTACGGTTCAATTCATACGAATTCGTCGAACGCGTCATGCCCATGTCGCACCTGCTCCGGAAATTCCACCAAGCGAGCCATCGGAAGTCCAACGGCCCGGCCGTCTAGCCACATCAACTTGGATCAACAATCGTCGATAGTATGTCGGTCGGCCACCTCGAGGGCAACGGGAAACGTTTTTTTTCGGATCTCTGGCCTCCGATCGGAATCGGGCGGTCGCAGCGTGAATTGACGTCGTTCGGGATGTTGCGTCCGGGATGTTGCGTCCGAGGATGCATCGCGGCATCATGCCGCTCGGTTGCCGCGCGATCCGGGCTTCACCACAAAGCGCTCCATGCAGCGCGTTGCCAAAATTGGTCTTTTGGACTCACCCTGTGACCTACGCACACACGCTCGGCGGCGAACGTTTTCACTTCGGCGACCTCAAAACGCTGCTCGCCCACGCCAATGAAGTCAAGGCGGGCGATCAATTGGCCGGCATCGCGGCCGATTCCGAGCGGCGGCGGGTGGCCGCCAAATGCGCGCTGGCGGAAGTGTCGCTCGGCGAAATCGCGGACCATCCCGTGATCGATCCAGCGGACGACGAAGTCAGTCGGCTGATTGTGGACAGCTTGGATTTATTGCTGTTCGCACCTTTCCGTCACTGGACCGTCGGACAGCTTCGCGACCACGTGCTGGACGACGCGGTGGGCGGGCCCGAACTGCGGTCGCTCGCGGTGGCGCTCACGCCCGAGATAGTTGCGGCGGTCGCCAAGCTCATGGGCAACAAAGATCTAGTGCTGGCCGCGAGCAAGATTCGCAATGTAACGCGGTGCCGCAACACACAAGGCGAATCAGGGGTGCTGGGAGTGCGTATTCAGCCGAACCATCCGGCCGACGACCTCGACGCAATCCTCCTTTCAACAATCGATGGATTGCTCTTTGGTTGCGGCGACGCGGTGATTGGCGTGAATCCGGCCGCCGAGTCGCTCGACACGGTCGCGGCCGTGCTCCGGGGACTCGATCGGTTGATCACACGTCTCGATGTGCCAACCCAGGCCTGTTGCTTAGCACATATCACCACGCAAATGGCCTGCGCCGAGCGGGGCGTGCCGGTCGATTTGCTATTTCAATCCATCGCGGGCACGGAGGCGGCCAATCGCGGCTTCGGAATTTCGTTGTCGCTGCTGCGCGAGGGACGCGAATTGGTGTTCGCCCAACACACGCGGCGGCCCGAGGCGAAATGGGTGGGGCCGCAATTCATGTACTTCGAAACAGGGCAGGGGAGCGCGTTGTCCGCCGATGCCCATCACGGCGTCGACCAACTGACGCTCGAAGCACGGGCTTATGGCGTGGCTCGCGCCTTCGACCCTTTTCTGGTGAATTCCGTGGTCGGTTTCATTGGTCCCGAGTATTTGTATGACGAGCGGCAAATAATCCGCGCGGGTTTAGAAGACCACTTTATGGGAAAGCTGCTCGGGCTGCCGATGGGCTGCGACGTCTGCTACACGAACCACGCTGTGGCCGACCAAAACTCGGCCGACAATTTGCTGTTGCTCCTGGCCGCCGCCGGCTGCAACTATTTCATGGGCGTGCCGTGCGCGGACGATGTGATGCTGAATTACCAATCGACCAGCTATCATGACGCGGCGTCGATGCGGAAGGTGTTCGGCCTGCGGCCGGCGCCCGAGTTCGCCCGCTGGCTGGAACGCGTTGGCATTTTCCGCAACGGCCAGTTGGCCCTGCCCGACTCGACCGGTGTTGCTCGACAACTTTTGCTGGCTTCCGCTTATGTCCCTGCCTGACGAATCATCCGCCTCGATTGCCGAAGATATCCGCACGTTGCACCGGCTGGGATACGCCCAGGAGCTGGCGCGGCGAATGGGAGGCTTCTCGAACCTCGCCATCTCGATGTCGATCATCTGCATTCTTGCGGGCGGGATCACCTCGTTTCATTTGGGGTACTGCAGTGTTGGCGGGGCGGCGATCGGCATTGGTTGGCCGCTGGTCTGTGTTTTCTCGCTGGTGGTGGCGTTGACGATGGGGCAGGTCGCCTCGGCGTTTCCCACGGCGGGCGGGCTTTATCATTGGGCGGCGATCCTGGGCGGCCGTGGCTGGGGCTGGGCGACGGCTTGGTTCAACTTGGCGGGGCTGGTCACGGTGTTGGCGGCAATCAATGTTGGAACCTTTCAGTTCACGGCCCGGGCGTTCGCGCCGCACTGGGCTGCTGATCCATGGATGCAGACGCTCGCCGTCTTGGCGATCACCGTCAGCCAGGCTGTCATCAACCATCGTGGCATCCGCCTCACCTCTCGGCTGACCGACTTCAGCGGTTACTGGATCCTGGTCGTCGCGGGACTGCTGACCGTGGCGCTGCTGGCCTGGGCTCCGACTTGGGAGCCTGCGCGGTTATTCGCCTTCGCGAATCACAGCGGTTTGCCCGAAGGCGGCCCGGTTTGGCCGGCGACGACATCGCTGTGGACGCTATTCGCTCTCGGGTTTTTGTTTCCCGCCTACACGATCACCGGCTTCGATGCCTCGGCGCATGTCGCGGAGGAAACCGTGAACGCATCCCGCAACGTGCCACGGGGGATTGTCCGGTCGGTGTTGGTTTCCGGCGTGGCGGGCTGGATCATGCTTGTCGCGCTGTTGCTGGCGATCCCCCAAACCGATGTCGCCGCTCGCCAAGGGGACAACATCGTGCTCTGGATCCTCGACTCCGTGTTGCCAACGCCGGTCGGCGTGGCGCTGTGCGGCGGTATCGCGATCGCTCAATATCTGTGCGGCCTGGCGACCGTGACGTCGGCCTCGCGCATGGCGTACGCGTTCGCCCGTGACGGCGGCTTGCCGGCCTCGGCGTGGCTGCGCCGCGTCTGTCCCCGCTATCGCACGCCCGACGTCGCGATCTGGTTCGTCGCGATCGGCGCCATCCTGTTCACGCTCTATACCCCGGTCTACTCGACCATCACTGCGGTTTGCACGATCTTCCTGTACGTTTCGTACGTCCTGCCGACCGGGCTGGGGTTTCTCGCGCATGGCCGAAGTTGGACACAATTCGGGCCGTGGCACTTGGGAGCCTGGTTCAAGCCGCTGGCCGCCATCAGCGTGCTCGGCTGCTGCGGGCTAATCTTCATCGGGATGCAACCGCCCAACGACAAAGCGGTCGTGGTCGTGGGTGGCGGTTGCGTGTTGCTGCTGGTCGGCTGGTTCGCCCGTGCGCGGCGCTCCTTCCCGGGACCGCCTCACGGTTTACTGTCGCGGCAGCGCGAACACGAGATCTTCGTGGCGGAAGAAGCCGTCCATCAACCGCACGTCGCGGACGATGTCCTCGCGCATGCCGATGAGCCCAACCGTGTCGCGCCGTTGACCGACGGCGTCGCTAACAGTGTGTCGAACGGCGTGTCGAACGGCGTGTCGAACGGCGTGTCGAACGGCGTGTCGAACGGCCTGTCGAACGGCGTGTCCGATTTGGCCGACGCGCTCAGACTGCGGACGCCGGCCCGGATTCTGGTTGGACGCGCGGGGATAGCGTATCGCACGGCGACCCAACTGGAACTGCGTCGCGATCACGCATCGGCGGTGGACGCCGTCCGCGCGGAGGTGGATTTGGAACGCGATTGGGGCCCCGCGTTTTTGGAGACTTGGCGGTTGTTCGCGGTCAGCAGTTGCGCGGCGAACAAGGACGAGTATCTGCGGCGACCCGACTTGGGACGGCGTCTGTCAGAGAGCGCCTGCGAGTCGATCGCGGCGAATTGCCCGGCCGGCAGCGACCTGCAGATCGTTCTCAGCGATGGCCTGTCCGCGACCGCGATCGCCGCCCAGGCGCCCACGCTCCTGCCACTGCTGATCGCCGCGGCGCAGGAAGAAGGTTGGCAAGTCGGCCGGCCATTTTTTGTCCACCGGGGCCGAGTGGGATTGCTCAACGAGGTTGGACGCATCCTGCGGCCCGAAGTGGTTGTCCTGCTGATCGGTGAACGGCCGGGCATGGCCACGGCGGAGAGTCTCTCCGCCTACATGGCTTTTCATCCGCAACCCGGCGACACCGACGCGCGTCGCAACTTGGTTTCGAACATCCATCGCCGCGGCGTATCGCCCGAGGCGGCAACGCGACGCATCATCAGCCTGTCGCGAAAGATGCGAGCTCAACAATCCAGCGGCGTCGATGTCAAGGAAGACTAGCGCGCGGTTGCAGGCGAACGAAGAAAAGGTGTCAGGTACCGTTTCGTGATGTTCGGTGACAGAATCGTTATTGTGGCGGCATAGGTAGAGCCAAACATGCGGCTGATGATGGCCTGATTTCCGATGTTTTGGACCGCCGCGACGTCCGTATGACCATCTTCGAGAAAAATGGCGATTACGAAGCTTTCGAAAGCATTCTCGAACAAGCCGTCGAGCGCCGAGGTACCGAAACTCTGACTTGGTGCCTGATGCCCAACCGCTGGCATCTTGTCGTCAACAGGTGGCTCCCAGTTCGATAATCGTTGCCAGCAGGACGAGGAACGCTGGTGAAACCAGATGGTCAAAGCACTCCAGCTTGAAAGCACTATCCGTCCCAGAGGACGCCCAAACAAGAAAAACGGTTCCTGACACCTTTTCTTCCCCGTGAACGGCAACGCTACACGTACGCCGGCTGAGTTTGGCCAGAGGCGAGCGCGGTGGGCCGGTTGTCGCCCACGGCGGACTAGAGTATGCTCCCGCAGATCTTCAATTTTTTCAGCGATTTTGCTCCGATGGCTCGGCGAAAACAGCCTCCGCGATCTGATCGCTTTGCACTACGACGGTGGTGCGGGCGTCGCGGTTTCGTCGAACGCTGGATCGCACTCGTGTCGATCGGCTGGTTCACTGTCGTCTCGATCGGCGTTCCACAGCATTTTGGGCTAGTCGTGGTCCAGCCCGCGCCTGCCTCAGCCGTGGACGTTGCCAAGCCGCTCGGTCTCGGCAGTGGACTTGAGGCTGGGTTATCCACGGGCCGAACCCTTGCCGCCGTTCGCATATTCGGCGTGTGCCGCTGCGATCCGGCCAAGAAACGAGCCGGTCTTTGCTGCTGCCGTCAGCTTGGTGGCGTGCCTGGTAACGATCACCCAACGAGTCGCTCGTGCTGTTCCGCAGCGAAGTCCGTTCCAGTGCTCGAACAAGCGACTTGCCAGCATTTGGGACAGCCACTTGCCGCCCGCGCTAACGCCGCCCGCGCCCCATCCGCCCGCGCCCCATCCGCCCGCGCTCCATCCGGCCGGGCTCAATCCGCCTGCAGTCACGCGGCGCACACCCAGGCTGCCCGCACAGAAACCGCCGGTACTCAAGCGGCCAGTAAGCCGTCGAAAAAGGCGCCTTGTTGTTCGAAGGAGTTGACCCCGCGAGCGGGCTTGGGAACCAAGTCCATTTCGGGCGAGATGAACGTGGTGGCGGGGACCTTGCCGACAAGTGTGCCGTGGCAGCCGGCGCCGCCGCGCTCCGAGGGGGCACGTCGCTTGGCGGTCGTCATCGATGGCTGTGGCTGCGGCCAGGGCGGCGATATCCCCGGATTGGTGCAAAACCAAGAACCGCGTGTGCTGGGCGGCCTGCTAGTCTTATTGAACACGTTGCCCTGTATCGGCTGGGTGGAATTCCCGGTTGAAGTCTCTTCGAAACTCTTCGCAGTGCCGCCCGTTCCCCCGCCGCGTCTCGCCGTCGTCTAGGACGATCGTGAGCGTGCGGCGTGGCGATTAGGCCGCCGTTTCCACGGGAAACGGCCATTCTTTCGCGCGATCTCGCGTTCCGAACGTCCTTTCCGTCGGCGTCGATTCTTCCAGCGGACGTTTCGGAGTTCTCGTATCTATGGCACTTCAAGAAAGCTCCTGCGCTGCGCGGCGAGCGTATGGATTCACGTTGGTTGAGCTCTTGGTGGTGATCGCCATCATTGGGATTTTGGTGGCGTTATTGTTGCCCGCCGTCCAAGCCGCTCGGGAAGCGGCTCGGCGGGCACAGTGCTCGAACCAATTGCGCCAATGGGGCCTCGCTTTGCACAATTATCACGACGTTTACCAATCATTTCCGATGGTGAACGCGCAAAACTATTTGCCGAATACTCAAGGTTTTTCACCCCAAGCCCGGCTGTTGCCGTTTGTCGAGCAAGGCAATGTGCAAGATCAGTTGGACTTCGGCAAACCGGCCTTCACGGGGCCGTTCAACGCGCTTGTCCCGAATCCGCAGTTCGCGGCCACCTTCGCCCTCCGAATTCCGATCGCGTTGTGTCCGAGCGATCCGGCGCCGGTGATGAATGTCGGGGCGGGCGGCGCGAACTACTCGGGCATCAATTACATGGTCAGTTTCGGCAGCGGCACCGGCGCCAATTACGATCTGCGGTGGCGGACCGATGGCGTTGTGTATGAGAACTTCGGTTTGCGGTTCGCCGATATGCTCGATGGCGCGTCGAACACGGTCTTCATGAGCGAAACGGTGCGGAGTGTCGGTCCTGACTTCACGCTGCCAGCGGGACAGTTGCCGAAGTTTCCCTATCAAGCGACGCTAAACGGATCATCGGGAGTCAGTTCAGGCTTACTGGCCTTTCAAGGCATGTCAGGTTCGGGAGGTGGCTGGTCGAACGGGCCGCAGGGAGCGATCGCGAATCCCAATTTGGCGGCGATTTGGCCGCTGAAGGACACGTGGCGGGGCGCGGCAAGCGCCGCGCTGCGCGGCCGCGGCACATCGTGGGCCCATTCAGGCGCTATCAGCACGTTGACCAACGGCTACCTGCCTCCCAACAGCCGAATTCCCGACGTGGTGATTCATTTCACCGGTTTCTTCGCCCCGCGCAGCTACCACCCGGGCGGCGCCATGGTCATGACCGGCGACGGCGCGGTGCGTTTGCTCGCCAACACCATCACGCCGGCGCTGTGTCAAGGCCTTCACAGTGCCAGCGGTGGGGAAGTGTTGACCGGCAACTAAAAGAAAAGGAAGGGAAAATTTCCGGGCCGTTTGCCGCTCTCTCACTCCGGCAAACGGCGCCGAACTCCCCGCGCCAGGCTCACCCTGGCGCGGGGAGCGTTTTTCTTGCGTTGCGTTTCACCTTGGGGATATTCGCTTCATGGATTCATCCAACAAAACCTGGCCAGACTACCGCGCTGTCTGGCGGTGGCACTTTTATGCGGGTTTGTTTTGCATGCCGTTTGTGATTGTGCTCGCACTCAGCGGCAGCATATACCTCTTCAAACCGCAAATCGAAGCATGGCTGGACCGGCCGTACGACCAGTTAGCGTACGTTGGCGATCCGTTGGCGCCGTCCGCCCAGGTCGCGGCGGCGTTAAAGACACGGCCGGGCGCTAAGTTCCAATCGTATGAATTGTCGCCAGGACCGCGTTCCGCCGCCCGGATTGTTATCCGGGACCAAGGCGAAGCGCATCGACTGTATGTCCATCCGCAAACGCTGACGGTACTCCACGCGGTTCCCGAGGACGAGCGGTTCATGCGCGCCGTGTTCCGGTTGCATGGCGAACTTTGGTTGGGCGAACGCGGTTCATACCTGGTGGAAATGGCCGCCTCATGGACCATCGTCATGGTGCTGACGGGACTCGTGCTTTGGTGGCCGCGTCAATCGGCTGGAATGGCGGGAGTGCTTTACCCGCGACTCCGCGCCGCGGGCCGCGTCTTTTGGCGCGATCTGCACAGTGTGACCGGGGTGTGGGTTTCGGTATTTACTTTGGTCTTGCTGCTTACCGGCTTGCCTTGGTCGAAGTTTTGGGGCGAATACTTCAAGGCGGCCCGCCGCGCCACGGGCACAGCGGTAGCTAAACAAGATTGGAGCACCGGCCGCGAGCAAGCTGTGTCCAGCGAACACATGGGGCACGCGGCCCAAACGACAAAGCCGACGGCGAGCGACCTCAAATCCAGCGACTTCAAATCCAGTGACTCTCGCGCCAGCGACGCGCAGGCCGGCCAGTCGCATGCGGGGGACGCTCGAGCCGGCCACTCGCACGCCGGCGATGCTCGACAGAGTCGGCGGCGTGGAGGATCCGCTCGCGATTTGTCGCCAGCGGAATTGGCAATGCTCGATACGGTCGTCGCGGCGGCCACGCGGGAACAACTCGACGCGCCGGTGGTGATCACGCCGCCCGTGTCCGCGTCGTCGCAGGCATGGAGCGTGAAGTCGATGACCGGTAATCGGCCGCGACGCGAAAACCTGACGGTCGATGGTGCGTCTGGCCAAACGGTAACGCGGGACGGATTCCGCGATCGTCACTGGGTCGACAAGATCGTGGCGGTTGGGATTGCGCTGCACGAAGGCCAGTTGTTTGGCTGGCTTAATCAACTGCTCGGGCTGGCGACGGCAGCGGGGCTGGTCATGCTGTCGGTGAGCGGCTTTGTGCTGTGGTGGCGGAGACGAATGCCGGGGACGCTCGGCGCGCCGGCCCGCCACCTTTCCCCGCGATTTTCTTGGGCGCTCGCGTTGGCGGTTCTCGCTCTGGCGATCTATCTGCCGCTGTTCGGCTTGTCGTTGCTGGTCGTGCTCGGGTTGGAACGGCTTATTTTCGCGCGGATTCCCGCCGTCGCTAGCTGGCTTGGACTTCGCGGCGCCACGGCTTGATCAAGGTCGAATAAGCTCATTCATCGGGAAACACTGGGAACTGCGGACCTTCCCAGCGGATGGAACGCAGTTCGCGGTCGCCGTCCGTCCAGCCGGGCGCGACCTCGCACGGGCCGACTCGGGTTTCGCGACGCTGGCCGCCCCGCATCCGCACTAAACCGGCGCGGCCGTCGAACGTCCAACCTTCGCTTTGGAATGCGAACGGCTCGGGATGCAGCAGCACGACATCGCTGCCAAGCTGAGTTCGCACCATCACGCCGCGGCCGTCAGCGATCGGCGTGATGGATGGCGGCGGCTCCGTCCTCAATCGCGGGTACAACACGACAGTCACGGTTCCAGGAGCGGAAACTGCCAGTTGGATGTGGTCGCCATGAACCGTCGGTTTCGCGTTGGCGGGCCGGGTAAACACCACGTCCATGTCGACATCCTCGGGCCCGCGAAGCGTCACGCCGCCCGTTGTTAGTTCGATTTTGCCGCCGAGGAAGAGCCGCCAAATTGTGGGGGCCGACTTCGCGTCCAATGTGTCGGCGACCACGAAGTAATTCGGACCAAGCGGATCCGCATCCTTGGCGAAAGCGATTTGCCGTTGCCATCCCCGGCGTGTTCCGCGGACATAGTCGAGTTGTTCGGCGGCGAAAAACTCTCGCACCGCCATCACCCGCTCCTCGTTGAATGTCGACGGTTTGTCCGGCATGCTATGCGCCGCGCGGGAATCGGGGTTGCGGCGGTTCTGGTAGTCATCTTCCGTGCATAGCTCGCGGCCTTTGCCCCACACGGTGATACTGCCGGAATCGTTGAAGTAATGCGAATGATTGCGGCCCGCGATCAGATGTAAAACGGTTTCCCGGTCCGAGCCGCTCGTATTCCGCAGTAGTGCGCCCGTTTCCGGATAAACGGTACTCTTCCATTGCGGTCCGCGCGGCGCGATTCCCGTTGG
>JBJTOW010000411.1:0-6812 GCA_046074805.1 Planctomycetota bacterium
ATCGGCGCCCGATACCACCACCAAGACAGCTCGGTGTCACGCCAGAACTTGCCCATTTCTTCCGAGGAAACAGAGCGTTCCTCAAGCGAGCGGCCAATGCCCTTCGCCGACTCGGGATCGCCGAACCGCCGCAGCGCGAGCGCCAGATGCGCTTGGGATTGGCGTTCTCCCAACGCTAGCCAATGGCGTTTCGCCTGCCCCAGCCAATAATCCACCGCCTCCTTTTTCTCGGGCGCGACAGGTTTGTCTTCGAGGAAGAAGCCGCGGCAGTACAGATACAAGGCGATGGTCGTCGAAAGATGGTTCGTGTTCTTGTCCTTGCTGTTTTTCAGGATGTCGCGATACATCTGGTCGGCCCAAGTATCCAGCCGATCCAACGAACGGATGGCTGGCCCCATATCAAGCTTCACGCCGAGATGGCGCAGGCGGCCGAAGCCCGTGGTGATATATAGCGTGATGTAGTCGTTTCCGCGTCCGCCAGGGAACCAGGGCCACGCTCCATCCTCCAGTTGCGACTCGGCCAGCTTCGCCATCAGCCGCTGGGTTTCGTCGTTCAATCGATTGTCATCGAAGAGGATACCGACGTTGCGACTAGCTTGGCTTTCCGCGTCGGCGTCGCGGACCCACGGGGTTTCCTCGAGCATCACCGCCTTGAGGTCCTGGTTCTTCGTCAGCGGGCTGTCGAGCGACGGCGTTCCCTTCCATTGGTCAAACACGCGGCGGATCTTCGGATCGCTGGCCGCGATGTGCCGGGCCAAGGCGTTCGCGTACAGCCGATTGAACGACTGCTCGGTGCATTCATGCGGAAACTCCATCAAGTACGGCAGCGCCATCACCGCGTACCAGCTGGGATTGGACACCATCTGCACACGAAGAGTTTTGTGTTTAAGCGTGTCGGATTGACCGGATTTCACGAGCCGATCGAAGACAAACTCCTTTGTCTGTTTCCCGCGAATCGGCAACGGCAACGATTCCGTGACGAGAATGCGGCGAGAGAGCACCGGCAGCATTCCCTCTTCGCCGTCCGACACGCGGCCGGCGGCGCCGACCACCTTGTAGGTCACGAACGAGGCGTCGTCGGGCACGGCCAGCCGCCAAGCCAATGTGCGGGATTCTTTCGACGGCACATCGAACTCCAGTTCGACCGTTCGATTCCCAAATGCGGCGTCGACCGATGAGCCGGTCCGCGCGTCGGCCAAAGCGAGCCGGGCCTTGCCGGTTTGTCGAGTGGCGGACTGGTTGGAAACCTTGACGGTGAACTCAAGGGTGTCGCCTTCGCGAGCGAACCGCGGCGGGTTCGGCTGGACCATCAGCTCTTTGGCGGTCACCGCCTTGTCCGTCAACAGGCCGCTGCGCAGTTCGCTGTCGTGGGCGAAGCCGAGGAACTTCCACTCGGTGAGCGCCTCGGGAATCGTGAATTCGATCCGCGCTTCGCCATCGCTATTCGAGACAAGCGTCGGGAAAAAGAAGGCCGTTTCCTGGAGATTCTTGCGAGCGGCGACCTTTCCCAAATCGGGACCGCTGGCAGTCGCCGCGCCTCCCGGCCCGGCCTCGCCCGCCGCATCGCGATCCGCGCCATCCGCCGCCGCCTTGTTGGCGGCAAACTCGTCGCGAGAACTCAATGCACGAAGTTTTTCCGCGTTCGCTCCACCACCCGTGCCTCCACCCGCCATCGGCGCCGCCATTGCCGCCATCGGCGCCGCGTCGGCCATCATCGGCATGCCATTGGCATTCCCTGGCGCCGCCATCCGGCGAAACATCATGGTCCGGCCCATCTGCGGCATGAATGCGCCAAGAAGTTCGGCGGGGAATCCACGATAACGCAACGATTCCCCGCGGTAATCGAACCGCCATTGGCCAAGCAGATACTGCAGCATCACGGCGCGATTGTCGAAGTCTGAATGCACGTTCGATTGGTCCGTGCGGAACACGCCGAACGAATCGATCCAACTGTGGGGCGCGAACACGTCGAGCGACGCGTCATACAAGCCAGCGACCAGTTCAGCCGCCGCCTTCTTCGCGTCGGGGCCAGTGACCACGGCGGTCCACGTCACTTTTTCATTTGGTTCAAGTTTCGAGACAAACCGCTCCCAGCGCACCGATAGCCGCTTGTTCGACCACGGCACGTCAACGCGCCGCGAATGCAAATACGCCCGGTTCTCTTGAACGTGTGTGACTCGAATGGTGAATCCGCCCCGCATCGCTTCCGTAACCGCCTTTTTCACCGCGATCTGAGTCTTACCCGCTGGCGTCCAAAACCGTTCGACCACCTTTCCGCGATGCTCGAATTCCACGTAGGCTCGGCCCGCCGCATAGCCGGTCCCCCACACGGCCGAAAACTCCTCGCCGGGCTCGGCCGTCCACTTCGGAGCGGCGAATAGATCGGGAACTTTCAAACCAAGCTTGTCCGCCGCTGGCGCGAGCACGCGGAATGGCAACTCGGCCGTTACCGCTTTGCCGAACGCGTCGCGGGTCTCGTACTTCGCACGATAGTACCCCTCTGGCAACTTGACCGAGGCTTCGCCAGCGCCAGACGCCGCTGTCGTGACGCCTTGTTCATGCACAAGGGGACCGAGCGGCCAGGACTCCGGCCGCGATGGGTCAGTCGGAGGCTTTTCGCCCTCCGGCGGAAGTTTTCCCGCCACCCGCTTTTTGCCGCCAACGTTGCCATTGCCGCCAGCTTGGATGCCCCGGCCGCGGCCGGCTCGCGGGAATGGCATGGGCGGTTGGAATTCGTTCAACGAAGATCGTTTCACGTCGGCCGGCTGCTCGACGCGGTACACCTTCAGCACCCCTTCCGCCACGCGGCCTTCTCCATCCAGCGACTCGGCCCGCACGCGGACCGCCACCGGGTTGTCGATCTGTTGCCAATCATCGGCGGACAGCGACGCGGCCAACGCCGTGTAGCCCACGGTGACAAGCCGATCAGCCGACCGTGTTTCACCCGCGCCGTCCGTGACATCGGCGGTGACTGCGAACGAAAACCGCGGTTCGCTGTCTTCGTCCACGGACAGATCCGGTTTCGCGAGGAACTTGATGGTGAACGCACCGCCGGCGTCGGTCACCGCGGTGCCATGGGCGATTTCTTGCGAACGGTCCGGTTGCGGCGGCATCCACCAGCAGCGCCAGATCCACCAATCCGGAAAGCGGACTCGCCGGACGACTCGCCATTTCACCTTCGCGTTATCGATCGCGGCCCCTGTGTAGGCGGTCGCTTTGCCCTGCAAGCTGACTTCGCGAGCCAGTCGGGCTGGCTCGGCGGGCGCTTCGAGCGCCACCTGGAACTTCGGCCTCTTGTACTCTTCGACCCTCACCACGGCATCGCCTGCCGCCCTTCCTTCCACCACGGTGATCCGCATGGCGCCGAGCAACCGATCGCGGGGCGCGGTGAAACTTCCACTCGTCGAGCCAAAGGCGTTTGTCCGATGAACCTGCCGTTCCACCTCTTTCCCGTTCACGTCAACCAAAGCGACCGTGACCGGCTGGTTCGCGTACGAAGCGTATTTGTCCGCTTGTTGGTCGGCGAAAACCGAAACGCCCTTATATTGGATTGTTTGTCCAGGACGGTAAATCGAGCGATCGGTGAAGAAGAACGTGCGGACAATCGGCTCTTGAAACCCCTGCTGAGCATAGGCTCCGTAGCTTTGCCCCGTCACGAGCCGTCGCGGACCAGCCGTGACATCCAGCAAGGCGCCGGTGTTCAGCACATCGTCCAAGCGGAACAGCCCGTTAGCGTCTGTTTTCACGGGCATGCCCGGCGTGCGTGGCAACTGGCCGCGTTGACTCCACGACCGCACCGACGCGTTGGCGATCGGCTCGCCCGTCCGCGCCTCCAGCACAAATCCCTCAATGAATCCTTGGCCGTGGAAGTTGCGCACGACCACCGCCAAATCGCTTACCCAAAATTCGGCGAAGTTGATCAGGTTGTCATCCTGGCCGAATTGTGGGTCGGCGCTGGCGATCAAGAAGTAGGAACCAGGCTTCAAATCGAGATTCGCCGGCAAATCGACTGTCTTGGTTTGGTAGTCGTCGGTGGGCTTCAGCGGGGCCGACCAGGCCAGCAATGGCGCCTTCGCCAGCAACGCGGACCGTTCGGCTTGGTCGAGCTGGGACGGCGAGTAGCGGCGCGATTTCAAGAACTCGTCGACGTTCCACGCCACCACGCGGAAATTCAACTGAGTGATGTTGCGGTATGACACATGGATCGACGGCGGCGGCGCCGTCCAAACGCGTTCCGTGGAAATCTGCAACTCGCGGGCTTCAATCTGCTGGATCAAATTGTGGCAACGGACGCCACCCACACTCTCGGGAAAACGCCGCTTGCCTTCGACCGCCGTCGTGCGCGCCTCGACCCAGTCGCCCTCGCTGTGGATCCGCGTTGCCAGATGCGCGAGCGCGAGCTACGACAGCGGATGTTTCGACTCGGCTTCGGCGATTCGCTGGAGCGCGGCGGAATATCGAGCGTCTTTTTCCTCGCCCACCGCGATGCTGTGGCAGTAAACCAACCGGGCGAGGTCGGCGTCGATGAGCGCTGTGCGGTCGGCGTCGTTGAGGTGGAACCGAATCAAGTCCTGGTAGAGACGGATCGCGCGAGGTTTCAGCGATTCGTCACCCATCGCGACCGTCGGCTCCCAGGCGGCGAAATCGGCGGCGGCGGACAACGCCGGCGAATCCGCCGTCACTTCAAAGGTGTCTTCGGCTCCGGTCGAAGCCTGCTCACCCGAAGCGTAGAATTCGAGCGCATTGAAGGCCACGAAATCAAAGAGCGTCGGGCGATGCGCGTCGGAAACCGTGCCCTTGTCAATTAAGTCGTCGTAGCTGGCGATCGGCGTCTTCTTGAGCGCTTCGGCATGGCCCAATGCTTTAGCGAACTGACCATCGATTTCCCGCAGCAGCCGGGGCAGATCCCAAGTTGTAAAGTCCTCGCTCGGGGCCGACTCGGTTCGCGATCGCTGGAGGAATCGCCAGCGGTTCTGCTGGTAATATTGCCAGAACCAGTTCGCCAGAATCGCCTCCATGACAGGCTTCATTTCGGGCGGCGCTTTGGCGATCTCGGCCCGCATCCGCGTGACCTTCTCTTCCGCCTTGCCGCCTTCAATCATGCCTTCGTAGGCAATCGTCAGGCCGATCGCTTTGATCGCCTCCGGGTACCGTTTGGCCCGCATCGCGTCCGCGATAATCGGCTTCAATTCCTGGATGGCCGTCTTCGGTAGTCCCTTGCTCATGGCGTCCCGCACCTTGTTCCAGGATTGCTGTCGATCGAGCGGCGGCTGTTGCGCCATCGTCGAAGCGACGATGACAGCGGCCACGACCACGCCCAAGAGAGCGCTCACCCCGATCATCGGCCGCCGCGAACGCTCCAGAGCGCACGACATCATTGCGGACCATCCCTGTTGGCCAATTTTTGATAGGCGACGAACAGCGCGGAACATGAGAAGTTCCCCCTTAAGACGAGATTTGCACGAACAGACCGCCGGTTTTTACCCGACCATTCGACGCGCCGGGAGCCGGTCGAGTTCCCCTGGACGAAAGATTTTGCGAAAAATGGCCCAAGGACGAAAGATACTGCCAGCTTCGGATCCGCGGACACTCAAAGCTGGAAGCACGAGTGTTCGCGGTTTTTGGGAGAGCCAAGGGTCATGATCATCGCGATTTTTCGCAGCTGCGGCTCCGTCATCGCCGGGCTGGTCGTCGCTTTTCTGCTCACGATCGCGGTCGAGGCGTTCAGCGCGGTGGTCCATCCCGTGCCGCCTGGCGTCGACCTCAGCGATATCGAAGCCTGCCGCGCCCATGTCGCGCGTTATCCCGCCTGGGTATTGGCGGTGGTGGTCGTCGCTTGGGGACTTTCCACGGCGGCCGCCGCATGGCTCGCCACGCGACTCGGACCGAGCCGCCACCCGGCCCATGGTTTTGTTGTCACCGCCGCGCTGTTGTCACTGGCGGTTTTCAACATGAGTATGCTCCCTTATCCGTGGTGGTTTTGGTGCGGCAATTTAGCGGCATTCCCACTGGGTGGCTTCGTGGGCGTTCGAGTCGGCCGAGGCTCAGTGTCGAATGCCTGACCGCGTGATGGGACGGTCCGAGCATCCCGCAGCCCAGGCGGATAGGGGCAAAGAACCTGTCGCCACGTCGCTTCGAGCTTAGGCGGAGGCCAAAGCGAAGCGGGCGAGGCCGCGTACGAACCGCGGCGGAAAAGTAGGCCCGGAGGGATTCGAACCCCCAACCAAGGGATTATGAGTCCCCTGCTCTAACCATTGAGCTACGGGCCCAAAAAGGGCGTTTTCCAATTGGAAAATCGCGTTTTCGTGGCCGGATGTCAAGCGGCTTTCGTCGCTCGTAGACACCCGTTTTCGACACCCGTAACCCTTAGTTCACCCCACAAGGTGGACCCTCTAGTTTCGGCCTCCGGGTGCCTGACACCTGCCCACACCTTTGGAACGAAGCAGATATTAGTCGACAGTCTACCCTTCAGAACGCGCGAGGCAAGCCGCGTCGCGAATTCCCGCTGTTCCTCCATCCTCCGAGCCATGAGCTTCGAATGGGTCGACCCGTACGACGGACTTCCCCGTCCGTCGCAGCGACTCGCAACTTCGCATGTCGAGTATCGGCTTGCGCCGCTCCGCGAGTAACGAGTGTTGGCGCGAATCAAAAGCGGAGCGGCGCGAGCCGCCCGGTCACTTGGCGGCACGCTGCGTCATGCTCGCGGCGTGGCTTGACGAACGACTTACCACCGAGCGTCACGGTCGTTCACCGGGTGGCTTGCGCCGCTCCGCGAGTAACGAGTGTTGGCGCGAATCACAAGCGGAGCGGCG
>JBJTOW010000412.1:0-4543 GCA_046074805.1 Planctomycetota bacterium
CGTTCCTTGCGGCCGCGAAGCTGCAACCGGTCGATGCCAGCGACGATCAAGAATTTATGCGGCGGCTGTATCTGGATCTAACGGGGCGAGTGCCCACGATCGAGCAGGCGATCGCGTTCCTCGACGGTACCGATGCCGATAAACGCGGCAAACTAATCGACGAACTGCTGGCAACCAAGGAATTCGGCGAGCAGTTCGGCCGGACTTGGCGGGACTGGGTCTGTCCGCCGGAATTGCCGTCCGACGACAACGGCGGGGCGCAGCCATACAAGCAAGCCGACGCGTTCGGCCGCTGGATTGGCGAGCGGTTCGCGGCGGGGGAACCGTGGAACAAGATCGTTCGTGAGATACTCACGGTCAAAGGAGAGACCAAGCAAAACCCGCACGTGATTTTCTTCGCCTTGTCTGGAGCTGGAGGCAGCACGACGTCCGACGGCTCGGCCCGCGCGGTGGCGTCGCTGTTCTTGGGCGTGCAACTGCAATGCTCTCAATGCCATGATGACCCATATCGCGATTGGTCACAGAAGGCTCATTGGGGACTTTCCGCGTTTTTCAGCCGTACCCGGGGCAATTTCGATAAGTTGGAAGACGACAAAGGGGCGAAATGGCGGGAAATCGCTATCCCGAAGTCGGCTTTCAAGAACGCAGGTGAACAGATCCCCGCCGCGTTCCTCGGCGCCACGCCGCTCGGCGAAGGCGACATCGATCCGCGCGAGGCCCTGTCGAATTGGCTCACCGCCAAGGACAATCCGTTCTTTGCCCGAGCGTTCGTGAACCGACTCTGGTTCTATCTCTTTTCGCGGGGGATCGTGAACCCGGTCGACGACTTCCGCGAACTCAACCCACCGTCGCATCCGGGCCTGATTCAAATGCTCGCCAACGAGTTTGTGGCGGCGGATTTCGACGTGAAGCACCTGTTCCGAAGCATCTGCCGTTCGCGCGCTTATCAGCGTACGAGCGTTGTGCCGGGCGGTGTAGACGAGCAGGCTCGAGGCGCCCTGACCACCGCGTTCGGGCGGATGCCACTGCGAGTCATGACCGCCGATCGGTTCCTCGACTCGCTCAAGTTGGCCTATGGCGAAACGAAGGATTTCGACCTGCGGGGAGGTGGCAAAGACAGCGTGACCGGCCAGGCCGCGACGCTCGCCGATGCGTACCTCGAATTCCACCGCAAATTCGGCACCAACGAAGAGGACGCCACCGACTTCACGCACGGCATCGCGCAGATGCTGACGCTGATCAACCACCCGAGACTGCTCAGCGGCAGCAAGACGCTCGAAGAGTTCCTCAAGAAGAACCCGGGCACAACGCCCGAGGTGGCGGTGGAGCGACTGTACCTGAGCACGTTGTCGCGGCGGCCGGATACCGATGAGTTGGCGGCGGCCATGAAGTTCGTAAACCGGTCGTCGAGCCCATCGGCGGCTTATGCGGGTATTGTTTGGATGCTGGTGAATCGCAGCGAGTTTTTGATCGTGCGATGATCGCAGGGACAATCGTCGACCGAAGTTTTTATCCCCAAACGCACAGTGAGGCTCCCGTGTTGCATCCCACTCTCGCTCGACGCGATTGGCTGCGTCTGTCCGCAGCGGGCGTGTTGTCCGGTGTCAGCGTGCCGTGGTTCGAATCGCTGGCCGGCGCCTCGGTAACGCAACCTCGTGGCAAATCCTGCATCCTGCTCTGGATGGATGGAGGCCCGAGTCAGCAACACACGTTTGATCCGAAACCGAACGGCGAGTTCCCATCGATCCCGACGAGCGTTCCCGGGATAAACATCGTTGAGCATCTGCCGCAACTCGCCCAGTGCATGGACGATCTGGTGTTGATCCGCTCGATGACCACCGAGATCACTGGCCACTACGACGCGAAGTACTTCCTCCATACCGGTTACAAACGGACTACTGCGTTTGAACACCCGGCGATCGGCTGTTTGGCGTCATCGCAGTTGGGGTTAGCGAGCCATGATATGCCCGCCTTCGTGACAGTTGACGCCGGGTTCGACCGGGCGGATGGCGGGCGACTGTACCGCAGCGTACCGGCTTACCTTGGCGCGGAACATGCGCCGCTCGCCGTGCTGGAACCGGCCGCCGGCCTGGAGAACCTGACGCCCCACGGCGACGATCTCGCCGCCCGTCTGGAGTTGCTGGCGGATGGCGAACGCCGATTCGCCGAACGCTATGTGCAGCCGGCGGTCGCGGCCAAGCAGGCGGCGTTTCACCGCGCTGTGCGACTGATGCATTCGAAGCGTTCACGGGCCTTTCGATTAGACGACGAACCGAGCGATATCCGCGACGATTATGGGCGCCACAAGTTCGGCCAGTCGTGCCTATTGGCGCGGCGACTGATCGAATCGGGCGTGCGGTTCGTCGAAGTGGTGCATCGCGGTTGGGACGATCACAACGGCGCCGCCCGGCCAATCGCCGCGCGTGCTCCGTGGATGGATGCCGGCATGTCCGCGTTGATTCGCGACCTGAAAATCCGCGGACTGCTGGACGATACGCTGGTTGTGTGGATGGGTGAATTCGGCCGCACTCCAGGCGACGGAAACGGCCACTTTCCCAGAGCTTGGTCGAGCGTTTTCGCGGGTGGCGGCCTGAAAACAGGACAGGTAATCGGCAAAACCAGCGAGACTGGAAAGAACCCTGGAGCGGACGTCGTCGAGCGACCGGTCACGGCGCCCGATTTCATGGCGACGCTCTGCCTAGCGTTGGGAATGGACATCCATCGCGAGTTCCTGGCGCCTGGCCAACGTCCCATGCCGATGGTCGAGAAGGCCGCCAAGCCGATTGTGGAGATTCTGGGATGACGTCGCTGTGCTTCGCCATCGTCACCATCGCTCTGGCTCATGAGCCAAGCACATCGCTAGACACCCGCGCCGCCGAGGCGGTAAAGAAAATCGAAGCGGCGGGCGGCACGGTGCGGCGGGCCGCGACTGCCGCTAACGCTCTGGAAGTCGACTTGCGATTCACGGACGACCAGTTTCGCGGCGAGTTGGTAGCGGAGGCGGCCACACTGCCCAGTGTTGTCGTGTTGCGGCTGAACGGCACGTCGGTCACCGACGCCGGCCTCGCGCCTGTGGGCATGATGAAGTCGCTCCAACGGCTTCATCTGGAGCACACGTCCGTCACTGACAATGGACTGGCGCATTTGGCGGGGCTTGGCGATCTTCAGTTCTTGAATTTGTACGCCACGTCGATCAGCGACGCTGGCTTGATTCATCTCCACAAACTCGCCCGCCTCCGGACACTCCATCTGGGCGAAACGAGAGTCACTCGCCATGGCCTCGTGGCGCTCAAGCAAGCGTCCAGCCAACTGGCCATCATCCCAGATCGACAGGAGGATCGTCGACGGTTCGCTCAAATCGTGGAAGTCGCCAAGCGACTGTTGGTCGCAGCCGAGTCCGATGTCGCGCAGGCGGAACGCGATCTACAGGAGTTGGCGCCGCGCCAAGAGGAATTCAAGAAGGAAGAAGAGGCGACGCGCAAACGCCATGACGAACTTCGTGGCCAGGCGGAACAATGGCGCAAAGAGCGGGACGACGCGATGCGTCGATTCAGCGAGGCCGACAAATCAGCGAAAGATCGGCGAAAGAAATCCGAGGCGAAGCCCGACGATGAACAGCTCAAAGCCGAATTGAACCAGAAGCAAAAAGATGCGGCGGACGCCCAGCAGCATTTGGACGACGCGCAGACTCGCTACGCCCAGGCTCAAACAGCCGCCGATGAAGCCCGAACGAACGCCGACCAAGCGAGACGGATCGCGGAACGCGCTCGGAATGCGAAGAATCGCGTCGAAGAAACCAAGAAGATCGCGGACGGCGCCCGGCTGCGATTGGCCGACGCTGACCGCAGGCTTCAAGCGGCCGAGCGATAGCAGCGGGTGGACCTTTCACCATCCGCGTGGAGCGATTCGGCAATCGACGCAATCCGAGTTGTCGGGTCAGTCTCGTGCTTCGTCAGCCGTTTTCTTTTGGGGTACGGGCGACAGATGAAAACTACTGCGGCGCGCGGACGGCGGATGTGAAATTGGCCGCTCGGTGGGCTCCGTCGCAGAACGGCTTGTTCGCCGACGCGCCACAGCGGCACAAAGCGATCGCCGCCTTTTCAGCGGGGATCGGCAATGGCTTGCCTTCCGCATCGACCACTTCGACCGGACACGTGATTAGCAGCGGACCGTTATCGCGAACCGTGATCTTCGTCTGGGACATGCTTTGCCATCCTCTTAGAAAGCGGGCTTGATGGGCGAGGGAAATTCAGTGCGACTGCCCTCATGGCACGGATTCTAGCCGGCCTCGTCGCGGCGACTACCCACCTTTACGAATACCGGTACGCTCGTCGACGGATACCGAGCGATGCATCGCTCCTACGGCATCGCCGCTGACGCGGCTGGTTTCCCTGGCGTTGGAGCCGATTGTGCAGCGGCTGGAATATCGGACGTCCATTCCAGAGAGACAACGACCCGTACCGGTCGATCGCCAAGCAGACTCGCGAAAGGCTGTTGATCAGCCGCCTTCCGTGTCGAATCGGCGATGTTCCGCTTCTCGGAC
>JBJTOW010000413.1:0-5271 GCA_046074805.1 Planctomycetota bacterium
CCGAGTAATGCACCAAACGTTCGGGCAGGACCACGGCGGGAGGCAAGTTGTTGCGTCCGGACGTGGCCGCGTTCGCCACCGCCGCGATCGACGGCCAATCGCTCCGGCTCGGCGCGCTGGGATTAAAGCCCGGCGGCACCATGGTGCGGCCCGTCAACATGATGTGGTGGCCGGCCGAATGATCGTTCGACGGATGGGTCAGCGAACGGCACAGCGCCCACATGTCGCTGCGTTGAGCCAACAGGGGTAGGTGTTCGCAGATTTGCAATCCGGGAGTCTTCGTCGCGATCGGTTTGAATTCCCCCCGAATCGTGTCCGGCGCGTCTGGTTTCGGATCGAAGCTGTCGTGCTGCGACAGTCCACCGGAAAGGAAGATATAGATGCATGAGCGAGCCGTGGCGGGGCGAGCCGGCGCGATCGCCTCCGCGCGCAACGCCTCGCGATGGTTCATCCCAAGCCCCAGCAAACCGATCGCCCCCGCCGTCACCGCCGCGCGCCGAGAAACGGCCGGGTGAACACAGGTCGAAACAGCGTGGGATGGCATCGCAGCGCTCCTCATGGCGTGAATTTCCTCGCGTCGCGGGCTGGTATGCGGGTTCGCAACACCATGCGATGGAGTTCTATATTAGTTCTTGACCAACATCGGATGCAACGTCCGCTCGGGTTGACCACCATGCCGCCACTCTCCCACATCCAGCCCTATCGCCACGCCGCTTGTCGCCACGCCGCCTGTCGACAAGCCGCCTGTCGACAAGCCGCCTGTCCACGCCTCCGGCTCGACCCGCTGATGAAGTTGGCCATGCTGGCGCCGCTACTGGTCGGCTGGATGTTGGTGGGCACATTCAGCCACGCCGACGATGTGGTGGAACTTGCTCGCGGCGCCGACGGAAAGCCAGGGCCGGTATTTCGTGGTGAAATCCTTGACATCGCGAGCGGCAAACTGACTATCCGCCGCGCCGATGGTCGCGAAGACACGGTGCCGTGGCAGCGAGTCGCCCAATACCGCACCACCTGGCCCGATGGGCTCGCCGCCGCCGACCGGTTGCGTCAGGAACTCCGGTTCGCGGAGGCGATCGCCGCGTACCGACAGGCCTCCCAGGCTGAACAGCGTGGGTGGGCGAAACGCGTTCTCATCGCCCGCGCCATCGCCTGTTTTCGCGAACAACATCAGCCAACCCGCGCTGGCGAACTATTCCTTTCGCTCTACCGCGCTGACGCGGAGACGCCCCATTTCGATGCTATTCCGCTCGCCTGGCTACCGGCTCATCATGCGGCGGCCGATTTGTCCGACCGCGACATTCGCGCGGCCGCCTCGCGATGGCTTGCCGACTCGACGAACGCTGCGTCCACGCTGCTGGGAGCAAGTTGGCTGATCACCGCCGGCGAGCCGGGTACCGCCGTTGCTCCTCTCCAAAAACTGACGCAGAACGCCGACAAACGCCTAGCGTTGTTGGCCGAAGCGCAACTGTGGCGCACTCGATTGGCGCAGGCTCGCGAATCAGAGGTCGCCGCATGGGAGCGGATTCCCACGCTTCTCCCAGCGCCACTACGAGCTGGCCCGCACTTTACTTTGGCACTCGCCTGGCGGCAGTGCCAGCAGCCCGAACGAGCGGCACTCGAATTCCTCCGAGTTCCGATCGAATTCCCGGAACAAACAGCCTTGGCCGCTACCTCGCTGGAACTCGCCGCTCAACAGCTGGACCAGCTTCAACGCCCCGCCGAAGCGGCTCGCCTACGCTTGGAACGAACGCGGCGATTCGGCGGCGAATAACGTCTGGAGGGCGTCGCGGTAAAGCGGATGAACGCAACGAGTTCCGATCGCCGCCGAAACGACCTAGTTTTTTTTCTTCTTCGCGGCTTCGGCTTGCTTGCGTTCGCGGTATTCAGTCAGGATTTCATCCGGCTTTTGCTCGAATAAGTCACGGCAACCGGCGCAACAAACGTAATACATTTGTCCTTTGTAAGACACTTGGATCGTGCCAAGCCCGCCCGTCACGACGCACTCGGGTTGCGACGTGCCCTTGCCGAACTCGCTTCCCCGACGCGTGTACCCAATCTCGGCCAGACGCGCGAAGCGATCGCTGATTGCCGAGCGGCGTTCGAGTAGCATCACCAGCCGGTCGCCGTTGGCGACGACTCGGAGCGATACCCTCTGAGGCGCGTCCGCCGGAGCTTGCGGATCGGCGGTTGTCGCCGTCACGGAACCGTCTTCAGCGATTTCGCCCGTGTACTTTACTTCCCGGCCACCCGCTGTCTTCGCGATTAACTCGACCGACTTCGGCGTCGCCCCGGGCTGAATCGAGCCCGACACGAAGTATTTGCCACGTGCGACCGTGAATTGCAATGCCGCCTTGGCTCCGTCGAATCGCCAGACCCAGGCCGATTCCTCAGTCCAGCCGCCATCCGGACTGCCGCGACGGATTTGGCCCGCGCCACGCCATTCGCCGACAAGTCCTTGGAGCGGTTGCAAAGCCTTTCGTGCCGCTCCGCCCTCGCCCGCCACGGCTGCCGCCGGTCCACCCTCGGCGGCGACACTTGCCGATGAAGCCACCACCGCGAGCCCAAGGCCCGCCACGGCCGCCACGCCTGGGACAGCCACCGCAGCCGCTGCGGCCGTAAACGCCGTGGCCAAACAGGACGCAGCCCAATCGGTTCGTTTCGCGTGAATACGCATGGGTCAACCCTCAACTTTCGGGGACTACGACGGACTTCCTAGTCCGTCGCAACGCCTGCTTCAAAAAGGACTTGAAAGTTCTCTTTCTCGAATGCCTTGCCCCATTTTTAGCTTTGACAACGCACTCGTGTCGAAGTGGGCTGGCCAACTGGCTCGATGGTAACCGACTCACGGGCGACCGAAGTGCGGGCGACCGACGTTCTGGCGACCGACGAGCGGAAATCCGCGACACGTGGATACCCGTCAGGCAAGACCAAGACGCACGACAGCGCGAAACGCGTCTTACACTGCCCCTTCGGTCCGCAAGACGTCGGCCACCAGCCGATCGTCGATGCCGCTGACCAATTCCACATGCCCGAGCCGCGTGGGCAACACGAACCGCAACCGGCCATGCTCCACCTTTTTATCCCGTTGCATGGCGGCGATCAAATCCGGCGTCGGTAGCGGCGGCAGGGAAATCGGCAAATCGAGCGCCGCGAGCAACCGCTGTTGCCGTTCGGTAAGTTCCGCTGGGACGCGTCCCAACCGCTCGGCCAAACGCGATGCGCAAACCATGCCGATCGCGACGGCCTCACCGTGCAAGAACCGCTCGTAATGGGTCACGGTTTCGATCGCATGGCAGAACGTGTGGCCGTAGTTCAGCACGGCGCGAAGTCCGGTTTCCTCGCGTTCATCCTGTCGGACCACGACGGCTTTCAATTGGCAGCAGCGCGCGATCACTCGACGCAGAAGTTCCGGTTCGCGGGCGCGAAGCGAGTCAACGTTGGTCTCCAGCAGCTCGAAGAATGGCGGATCGAGAATCACGCCGTATTTCACGACCTCGGCAAGGCCGGCCGCGTATTCGCGGGCTGGAAGCGTGTCGAGCGTGCGGGTGTCAATCAATACGCCGCTAGGCTGCCAAAACGCGCCGACCATATTTTTCGCGTCCGGCAGATTCACCCCCACTTTGCCACCGACACTGCTGTCGACATGGGCCAGCAGCGTGGTGGGAATCTGTAGGAATCGCAGGCCCCGCGTGTAGGTCGCCGCGACAAATCCAGCCAAGTCGCCGATGACACCGCCGCCCACCGCGACCACCAAGCTCTTGCGATCGGCCTGGGATCGAACCAACGCCTCCCAGCACGCGAACACCCGAGCCGGCGTCTTTTCGGTTTCGCCCGCCGGCAGGGTCAGCGAATCCACGCGTAGACCCGCGCGGCTCAATCTGTGGCCCACAGCCGCCGCATACAAATCGGCCACATTCGCGTCGGTGATCAGGAACGCATGCGTCGCCTTCAAACGCTGCCGAGCCCATTCGCCGGCTTCGTCGAGCGTTCCCGGCCCAATCAGGATGTCGTAACCGCGTTCCGCTAGGTCGACGCGAACCGTCAACCGCGCCGTTTCGTTCAGGTCCGACATTTTCGACATTTCCGAGCGCTGTGCTGGCCAGCGAACCGCCTACTTCGTGGAGCGAGCCCGTTGGAGATCGGCGGCCGTCACGGTAATTTGACGGCAAAAACCGGTATGGACGCGAACGTACTCCAAATGCGCGCACTTGTCTGGCGTCGCGTGCAACACGGATTCCACTCGCTGCCGCTCGGCTAACGAGACGGCGTCATAGTCGTCGCCCCAGACCGTGTTCGTCTCCATTACCAGAGCCTCGCGGTACGGATCGAACTTGTCGGCCATCGCCTGCCTCCTCCGAAAAACCGGCCATTCCACCCCAACACGCCGCTTGTCCGCTCGACAATCCGAACGAATAAAGTGGACATCGTCCGAGCCGCCCCGCGGCCCGTTGTGCGTCAAATATACTTAGGGACTTTCCCGCGGAGAATACGCCGGTGGCGAATCGAGGAGCTTGGGCCATCGCGGCCATGTTCGGAGTCGGCTTGGTGCTCGCCGGCGGATCTGTCTTGTACCACTCAGGCCAAGGCCGCCGATGCCTCGCGTTCTACGGCCCCGAGGATGCCGCGAAAATCCGCCATGCGCCGATGGTCGAAGCCTGGCGTCTGGAACCGATGACAGATGACGCGGCCGATCCAACGTCTGCCGCCAAACTGGAATCGCTTGAAATCGACGGGCAGCCATGGCGGGTCGTTCAGCGAGTGAACATCAGCCAAGCCCGCGGGCTCGTTCATGCCCGGCATGCCTTGATTGTGGACGCCAATTACCGGTGGGACGGAACGGCGAGCGGTGGTGCGTGGTCAAACGCTTTGGCCTTCTCGCAAGCCGACTCGCGTCTGGTTTTGCTCTTCGATTTCGCGACCGGCCGCGTCCGGGAACTCGACGCCACCGCCGTCGCCCGATTGGTCCCCACGATCGCCGCCGCCGAGCAAGCTTTGATCGATCGCGAGTTCTCGCTCGACGCCCGCCGCTAAAATCGGCACGGTCATCAAAAATCCACCGAGTCATTGCCAGCCAAGCGCCAAGTGGCCAAGTGGCGGGACCGTCCCGGTCCCGACGTTGAATTCCTCGTACGACGGACTTCCAGTCCGTCGCATTGCGTAACAAGACACAACCTCGAAAGGCGGATGCGAGGCGATCTACGTCATCCGCGATTCGTGGCGGGACCGTCCCGGTCCCGACGTTGAATTCCTCGTACGACGGACTTCCAGTCC
>JBJTOW010000414.1:0-11898 GCA_046074805.1 Planctomycetota bacterium
GGCGGGTGACGGGTGGTGGGAGACGGGTGGCGGGTTACGGGTAACGGGTGGTGGTTGGTGCTTTGCAGTTTTCGGTGGGGGAAAAGGTTTCTATTGCTTTGGCAGAGCTGACAATTGGGAAAACACTCTGTGGAACGAAAACCCAAGTCCGTTGTTGAGCGATTACCGCGACGGACTGGGAAGTCCGTCGTACAACTCCTCCCCACCCACCTCGGCTTTCTGGCGTTTCGCGTTCAGCCGGGGCGAGTATACTGTCGCGTTTTCCGATGGCGGTGAGCGAGGCACGAGGGCTGACGGGCGATGGGGACGAAGATTCGCGTAGGGATACTCGGGGCGACCGGCTACACGGCGGTGGAACTGATCAAGTTGTTGCTGCGGCATCCGGAAGCGGAAATCACGGTGCTCACGAGCCGTCAGGAGGGGCGTCCCCAGATCGGCACGGTTCACCCAAGCCTCGGCGGTCGGCTCCAACTCTGCCTGGAAGACCTCGAGCCACGCGCGGTCGCCGAACGAGCGGACTGCGTCTTTAGCTGCCTTCCACATGCCGCCTCGGCCGAAGCGGTCGCCGCGCTGCTGGAGGCAGGCGCCCGCGTGGTCGATTTCAGCGCCGATTACCGGCTCGATTCGGCCGCATCGTACCGCGAGTGGTACGAGCACGAACACCCCGATCCGACGCGTGTCGGCACGACCGTGTACGGTTTGCCCGAACTCTTTCGCGATCGGATCGCCGCCGCACGCCTGGTGGCCAATCCGGGGTGCTACCCCACTTCCGCGATCCTGGCTCTCACCCCGCTGCTCAAAGCCGGTCTCATCGACACCGCCGATATCATCGTCGACAGCAAGAGCGGCGTGAGCGGAGCGGGCCGAACACCCAAACTTTCCACACATTTCCCGGAATGCAATGAAAGCTTTTCGGCCTACGGCGTGGGGCGGCATCGCCACACGCCCGAGATCGATCAAGTGATCGGACGGGCTACGGGACAAGCCGTCAGCGTGATTTTCACCCCGCATCTCGTGCCGATGGACCGCGGCATACTAACGACCGCCTACTCGCGGCCCCTGCGAGACGCCTCCGACGCCGAACTCACAGCCGCCCTCCGCGAATTCTACCGCGACGAACCGTTCGTCCGCGTCAGAGATTCCCTGCCCGCGACCAAAGACGTGAGCGGCACGAATTTCTGCGACATCGCTGTCCGTCGCGTTCGCCAACGCGTGCTCACGATCAGCTGCATCGACAACCTGATCAAAGGCGCCTCTGGCGCCGCCGTCCAAAACTTCAACCTCATGTACGGATTCCCGGAAACAACAGGTTTGATGTAGGGGCGAAGGGAGAGTTGCGGGTTTTCGGTTTTCAGTTTTTTGCGCGATTATGCGACGTGCGAGATAGCGGTGGAAAATTGTTGGCTCAGTTTCGAAAAATACTCCGAAACACGTCATGAGTCGGACGTTGGATATCACAACCCGAAGCGCAAGCGAGGGTCGCACATAGTCGCCCGAAGCGCAAGCGAGGGCCACAGATAGTAACCCGAAGCGCCAGTTTTGAAGTTGCACATTTCTGCCGTACGACGGACTTCCTAGTCCGTCGCGCAGTGTGCGACGGCCGCAAAGATTACCCGTCCCAAAGTGTTAGGCCACACGGCTGCGTTGACCTACTCAGGGCCAAAAGGTCCGGCTGTTTGCCTAGCCCAGCCCTACGGGTCGCAGCACGCGGCGACGGTCTAGGAAGTCCGTCGTTCAGGGGAACTATGCAACTTCACAAAGCGAAAGCAAGAGCGAATCAGCGGGGTACCATTTGCGGCCCTCGCTTGCGCTTCGGGTTACGATGTCCCAATCCAAAGTCCGACCCTTGAACGGTGAAAGTACTCCGTACTCCTTGCGTCGCCTGCCTAACAACGTTCACGCTCCCGTTTCTGAATCCTGCGCAGTTAATTCTGAATCCGGGAACTGAAAACTGAGAACTGAAAACTCGCAACTCGCAACTCCCCATCACCTTCCTCTACCCACCAGAGTATTCCAACCATGTCGATCGCGGTTCCACAAGGGTTCCGGCTAGCTGGGGTGTCGTGTGGCATCAAGCGCGACAAGACCCGCGAGGATTTCACATTGATTCATTGTCCGCAAGGGGCGGCGGCGGGCGGTGTTTACACTCGAAACCTGGTGTTCGCGGCTCCGGTCGCTTACGACCGGGCCCGGACGCCGTCGGCCGATATTCGCGTGGTGGCGGTTAATTCGGGGAATGCCAACGCGTGTACTGGCGATCGAGGTCATCGCGACGCGTCGGCGATGGCGTTTATGGCGGCCAGTTCCTGCGGGGCCACAGCCGACCAAGCGTTGGTCATGTCCACAGGGATCATCGGCGAGTTCCTGCCGATGGAGAAGATAGCGGCGGGCGCCAAGTTGGCCGCGACGCGGCTGGGAGACGATGAAACGGCTTTCATGTCTGCGGTGCGGGGTATTATGACCACGGACCAGTATCCCAAGTTCGCCTCGCGGGAACTGACGATCGCGGGCCGAACCGTTCGGATCGCGGGGATGTGTAAAGGGGCGGGAATGATCGGCCCCAATATGGCGACGATGCTGGGCGTGGTGATGACCGACGTGGCGTTGACCGCCGAACAGGCGCAAACGGCGTTAGTGGCCGCTGTTGAGCAGAGTTTTAACTGCATCGCCGTCGAGGGTCACATGAGCACCAACGACACGGTTTTGCTACTCGCAAGTGGCGCGGCCATGCCGGAACCGCTGGCGGGCGCCGCCTTGGACGCATTCCAAGACGCGCTTAACGCTTTGTGTATTGAATTGGCCACGCAAATACCCAATGACGGCGAGGGATCGGAGCACTTGATCACGATCGATGTCACGGGCTGCCGCGATCGCGACGGCGCACGGCAGATCGCCAAGACGGTCGCCGAGAGCGCGTTGGTCAAGACGGCGATCCACGGAGCCGATCCGAACTGGGGGCGCGTCGTGTCAGCGGCCGGATACGCGGGTGTTCCGTTTGATCCGGCGCGGGTCGGGTTGCGGGTGAACGGCTTCGAGTTGTACCGGGACGGCGCGCCGGTGGCGTTCAGTGCCGCCGACGTCTCCGGGTCGATTCGCGCGAACCGCGACACGCGGCTCGAACTGTCATTCGCGGAGGGCACGGCCCATTGCCGGTTTTGGACCAGCGATCTGGGCCACGAGTACATCCGTGTGAACGCGGACTACCACACTTGAGCTTGCCGCTGGCTGATGGCGGCACCCACAAAGTCGCGCGGCCTTCAAGGCTAGGCTGACAACGGATCGGGCAATTCATCCAGTGCGCGATGCACCAGCGGCGCGAGATCGCCGAGTTGGCGGCAGGCGTCGGCGATTCGGGGATGCACGAACACGCGGACGCGTTTCACGTAGTCGTCGAATTGTCGGAGCGCTAGCGTTTGCACGACAGGCGAAACATCACCGAACGCGCGATAGCGGTTTTCTTTGGTAAACAGCACATCGACTTGAAACTCGACTTCGCGTTTGGCCGGCGGCGCGTCAAATAACACCTCATGCGGCGCGATTAGCCGGTCCGCCGCGCCCGAAAGCACCGCTGCGAACCGCTCGGCTGCCGCCACCAACCACGGATACGGCCGCCGCGCCAGCCGCTGATAGATGTCTGGCTCCTGGAACAAACTGTACTGCGCTAGCCGTTTGTAAAGCCGCCGGCGCTCGCCGAACAGCCCGTCCAATAGTTCGCCAGCCGCCAGCCCGATCGCTCCGACAGATCGCGCACCTAATCCGCCGCCATGCAACGCCGGTGCGTTCGCGTGCGCAGCTGACCCGCTAGCTTGCGAGTCTGCTCCGTCGGCCCGATAGGTCGAATCGGCGGTTGTTTTGCCAGCCTCGGCGGCGACCGTGCGCATCCATTCAATCATGGCCGGTTCGCGGAGCCGAAACAGCGAATCGCAGTCCAAACGGTCGTGAAGCAAGTAGAACGCGCGTTGCAGCATTGCGGTCGCCGCGCGGACCGCGTGATGCCAATAGACTTCGCTGAACATGACGTATCGCGCGAACACCATCATCTCGGCCGCCGTCTTGCCTTTGTCGGTGATCGCCAGCGAGTCGCCGGCCGCGTTCAGGCAGAGGCTGCCGACGAGCCGTTGCTGGTCGAAGTTCCGGCCATACGGGACGCCGGCGTGCAAGCTGTCACGCGTCAAATAATCCATTTTGTCGATGTCAATCGGTCCCGACAGAATGCTGCGGAGCAAGCGCGAACGCGGATCGGGCCGCTTTTCGGCGAGCAGTCCGTGCAAGTCGGCCGGTTCGAGTTGCCAGTCGCGGCGCAACAGTTCCGCGAGCTCGGTCTGTTCCAGATAGGTCCGCGCGAACGCCTCGTGCCGCGGCACGTCGGGCAGCTTGATGTCCTCAATCGGATGGCAAAACGGCCAGTGGCCCAAATCGTGCAACAGCGCGGCCACCAAAAGGGACTCGGCGTCCCGCGGCCCGATGGCGGCAGCGAATCGCGGATCTTCAGCGAGTTGCCGCAGGTAGATCAACGCGAGCCGGTAGACGCCGAGCGAATGTTCGAAGCGGGTGTGGTTAGCGGCCGGATAGACCAGCGCGACAAGCCCCAACTGGCTGATGTGGCTCAGCCGCCGGAACGCCGCCGTGTCGATAAGCCGTTTCACGCGGGGCGTGAGCGGCACATCCTGCTCGGGCGGGATGCGAATGAAATGGCGGCGGCGGTCGAGCGCTCGAATTTCCGGCAGCGTCGACCAGTCGTGGGAATGGCTCATGGCGGCGTCCGCGTCATAACGGCCCTAGGCCGATGAGCAGCCGCAACAGCACGGTTACGACTAGGTAAAAGCCGTAATGGACCGCTCCCGAGCTGACGGATAGGTTCATCGATGCGAACCCGGCGCCGCCGCCGACCAACAGCATTGGCAGTAGAGCGACGACAATCACGGCGGGAGCGGGAGTTTGGCCCGGCTTGAGGCCCATCACGGGCGAAACCTTCGCGGCGTAGTAACCGCCCCACAGAACCGCATAGACGACCGAGCAGATGGCGATCCGCGTCCAGAGCTCGCGGCCGGTCATCGGTTCAAGCTCGTCGTCCCGCAGAAACGAGTAACCGGTCCAGCAGAGGACCGGCGCGAGCACAGCGGCGCCCAGCGCGAGCCAATGCAACGGAACCTGTCGGATGTCGCGCATGATGGCGGGCCGTCCCGCCTGCGCCTTGCGGACTTCCACTTTCTGCGGCGGGTAGGCGATTCGCAGTCCGATCGCGCCGCCAGAGACGCCAAGCACGGTCGCCCCCAAGAGCACCATGCCCAGGACCGTCAACTTGGTGCCCTTCCGCGCGAGCGGCTTGAGCACGGCGCGGCCCTTCGAGTCCTTGGGACCGGAGGCCTCCGGCGCATGAACGACCACTTGCTCCGACTTGGCGGGAACCTGGATGATCGCCTTGCACTTGGGGCAAGGGCCTTGCTTGCCGGCGAACTTGTCGCTGACTTGGAACCGGGTTTTGCAGCCCGTACACGTCACATCAATTGGCATACGCCGCCCTGTTGAAGTTCCTGAAGCCCGTGTCCCTGATCGTGTCTCGCCACCGCTCGTCGCGGTACCGGATCGCCGCAGATTCTAAATCGGCCGCAGCGCCGCGGGAAGACAATAGGGACGCTGGCGGCAGGAGGCATGCGGCAAGGATGCATGAGCACGAGGGCCGGAGATAGGGCAGACAAGTTTGGACGGATGAACGAGGAACAAAAACTGACGAGGTGGATACCATGGTGGAGGCGTGGACGTCAGGTAACGCGGAGTCGTCTCCTAGGCTGCATCTCGGGGCGACAAGCTGGCACCGCGATCTCGGAAAGAATGATTCGCACAATCCAGTCGAGAACTCCGCAACCGCGTGGTCTTGCGCCTCTCGCCACCCACCCCCCGTCACCCGCCTCGCACGGTCCGTCTGGACGCGATGGCGACGGAGAAATAGACTCGACGGCTTCCACTGGCTTGAGTCGCGCCGCGACGCCCTCGACCACAGCCAGGAGCCCCGGGATGCCAATGACCACGCGACACGCATACTCGCCGACGATCACGCTGCAAGCCGAACTGGAGGGCGACGCCGAAAACGAGCTCACGGGACGCTATCGCAAGATTCTTGCCAATGGCAATTTGCATTGGACGAATCATTTCCACTTGGGCCGGTTGCTGGGGCAAGGTGGACAAGGGGCGGTGTTCCTGACGCAGTTGCGGGGCGCGGACCAGTTTACGGTACCGGTGGCGATTAAGCTGTTCTCTCCCGAGCGATACGCCGACGCCAACGCGTACGCCGCCGCGATGGCGCGGGCCGCTCGGGTCGCCGCCCGAGTGACGCTGATTCAGCACGACAAGCTGTTGGATATCCATAATTTCCTCGACCGCGACCGGATCCGCATGATGGTCATGGAATGGGTCGACGGCTTTGATCTCGCCCAGCTGCTCATCCCCCAAATGCTCGAAAAGCTGTATGAGCGGGTGAGCGCGCGGCGGTGGGAATACCTGAACCGAGTTATAGTCACGGCCGGTTCGGTCCACCCGCGAATCAAGCCGGGCGTCGCCGTCGCGATCGTCCGCGACTGCCTCTCGGCCCTCGCGGCTTTGCATCGCGAGGGCGTAGTGCATAGCGACATCAAGCCGTCCAACATCATGCTAAAACGGACAGGCACCGCGAAAATTATCGATATTGGCTCGGCGTTCGAAATCGACGATCCACCGCCCAATCGAGCTTGCACGCCAGCCTACGCCGCCCCGGAAGTGCTTGAATTCCAGGATGTCACGCCGCTCAGCGACCTCGCGTCGCTGGGCTACGTCCTGATCGAAATGCTGGCGGGCCGTCCGCTGTTCGCCGGATTGCACTCGCTGTCGGAACTTCTGGACGCGAAACGCACCCTGCCACAGCGACTCAAGGAAATCCTGCCGGCCGATGTCACCGTGAACGAGCTGCTCATGAAGTTCTGCCGCGGACTGATCGCTCCACAACCGCGGCAGCGTTTCGAAAGCGCGGAAACGGCCGAAATGAACCAGGACGGGGCCGCCGGCTTTCACCGACAACTAGTCAAAGGCGACCTTGCCAGCGAATACAGCAACGACATCCGATTGTGGCTGGAGGAGTTGAAGGACTGCGAAGAGCACGAGCGGTCGTCGGCGCCACCGACCCAGTGAGGTGCCGTCTAGACAGCCGCATTTTTTGCCACGAATCGCATCAATCGCACGTATGAAACTCGACGCGTGCGCAGCTTCTGCGAGCGATTCGTGGGATTCGTGGGATTCGTGGTAAATGCTCAACCCGGCGGGCGGGGCCCCAAAAACTGGGCTTACCGGATTTTTCCGGATTCTGTAAAGAGCGGTTTCGATACGGCGTGGGCCCACGGTGCGCGCTCGCCGCGTCGCCGCTTTCCAGAACGGGAATTCCATGTCACGACGCCGCAGAACCACGGCCCAAAAGCTCGTGAACATCGCCACTACGGGGATGCCGCGACCGGTGCGCAATGTCGCCGGCAGCCGCTTTGGCTCGTTTCTGATCGCCGTCGGCCTACCCGTGCTCGTCGCCACCGGTATCGTGAAAATCTCGTGGAACGGCGCGCTTCCCAGCTTAAGCCTCGACCAACAGCGAGCGGGCGAAGTGCGAGAGAAAATTCGAGACCGCGCCAGCTACCTCCGCGAGGATCTAGGACAGCAAGGAGCCGAGTGGATCAGCGAACACACGGGCCTGGATGTGGCGGGCGCAAACGACACGCTCTCGCGCGTGCCACCCCAAGATCTTTCGGGTTTCGGCGGGACACCACACGGTTACACGTCTCCAAGCGGCACGCCGCCCAGTTACTCATCGCCCAGTTACTCATCGCCCAGTTACCAGTCGCCAAGCTATTCGCCGCCAAGCTATTCACCGCCCAATTACGCCAATCCTGGGCGAACAACTCCCAACTACTCGAGTCCAGGCTACCAATCTCCGACTCCGAGCTATCCGACTGCCGGATACGCGTCCCCCGGCTACTCAACTCCGAGCTATTCAACCCCAAGCTACTCGACACCGGGCTCCACTAACCCCAGTTACAACCAACCCAGTTACAGCCAACCCGGTTACAGCCAACCCAGTTACAGCCAACCCAGTTACAGCCAGCCCAGTTACAGCCAACCCGGTTACGGGCAAACCGGTTATGGCCAGCCCAGTTACGGGCAACCCGGATACGTTCAGCCAAGTTATGCCGCGCCAAGCTACACGTCTCCCGGCTATTCGGCGCCGAGTTACACCACGCCTCGGTATGCCGTGCCGGGACCGGGGGTGCCAGGGTACTCGAATCCCGCAGCGCCGGGTGGTGGGAGTGTCGGATCGTCGGGAAATCGACCGGTCGCGCGAGCGCCCGAGGATTTTTTTCCGCGGCGGTAACGTTCTTCCTTGGGCGTAGGCGGTGGATTGAGCATGTCGGATGGCACATCGACGGACCACGCAGAACTGGCCGCACTGGGCCTGGAATTGGCTGCGTTCGAAGCGTTTCGACGCGTTGCCGCGGCGGAGCGGTTGGCTCGATTGGCGGAGGGAGCGGCTGGGGTGGCGGCGGCGCTGGTAAAGGCGACCGGCGACGACGAAGAAGCAGTTCGTGAATGGGCGGTGGCGGCTTTGGAAGCATGTGGGCCGCCGCCCGCAGACAGCGGCGACGAATTGATTCTTCTCCTCGACTCGCCGTCGCTCGATGTCGCCTATTGGGCGGCAACGCTGCTGGGGCGATTGGGACAGGCAACCGATGCGGCCACCTCGGCGCTGGCCCGGAGCGCGGCGGGTTCGCCTCATTCGGCTGTGCGACGTCGAGCCGCTTGGGCGTTGGAAAAGATTCGCCGCGGTTGAGGTGAGAGAGTTCGGCTTGGAATCGAAAATGCGATCGCTCAGGACGGGCGTTTCGCGGTCTGGAACAAGGAAGTTCATCGCATGTCGCGTTATCGCAGCAATCGCGCTCTCATTCGCGGCGCATACGGTTGGGTAGCTACCGCGGCGGCTCTGGCCGCCTTGGTCGGAGCCAGCGGCTGGGCGATGCCCGACTTGCCGGTCGTCGGACCGCTGGTGCAGAAACTGCTCGCCAACCGCCGATTGACGGTCGCGAAATCCGATTCGTCATCGCCGAAAGCCGCGGGCGTCGCCTCTCGTTCGTCGGCGGAAGACGCGTCGAGCGGCGCCGATTCGGGCCTTTCCGACCAGCTTCCCACTGGCGACTCGACAGGCCTTTCCCGGAGCGTCCCGAAGTCATCCGTCGGTGGTTCCTCAGCTTCGACACCGAGCGGCTTGTCGATTCCAACTCAACCAGACCGAGCCGCAGTGGCCGGAACTGGCGCGGCCGGAACTGGCAAGTCCGGCAAGCTTTCTGGCGTCGGCGGGAATACTCGTCCACCTCCTATCCTGGCCGATGGCGCGACGGCATTTCCGCCGTCGGGAGGGCTGCTTGGGGCCGGTTCCCCGACGGTCCCCGAGTCGCCTGGCGAATCGGCAACGCGTTTGGTGACGCCTCCCGCCGACAAGATATCGATCGCTTCGTACAACATCCAAGTCTTCGGCACCACGAAGCTGCAACAGAATGACCTGCGCGAAATTCTCGCGCGTACCGTGCGGCAATTCGATGTGGTGGCGATCCAGGAAGTGCGGAGCAAGGACGACACCGTGCTGCCGCGGTTCCTGCAAGCCGTGAACGCGGACGGAAGTCGTTACGACTATGTGCTCGGTCCGCGTTTGGGGCGCACCACCAGCAAAGAGCAATACGCATTCGTGTACAACACGCAGCGGATTGAGCTGGATTCAAACTCCGTCGCCACGGTTGGCGACCCGCAGGACCTGCTCCATCGCGAACCGCTGGCGGCCCGCTTTCGCGCCCGGACACAGCCGCCCGAGGCGGGATTCACTTTCTGGCTGGTGAATATCCACACTGATCCGGACGAAGTGCCGCAGGAGGTCGATGCATTGGCGGACGTCTTCGCGGCTGTCGCAAACGCCAATCCACAAGAAGACGACGTGATTTTGCTCGGCGATCTGAACGCCGACGAAACGCAATTCGGACGGCTGGGCACGATTCCCGGAATCGCCTGGATAGTGCCTCGAACGACCACGACCAACACCCGCGCCACCAAGACTTACGATAATCTGCTGTTTCTGCGCGAGGCGACCGCTGAATTCACGGGCCGCTGGGGCGTGGTCAACATGCAGCGGGCCTTCCAGTTGTCGCTGGATGACGCGTTGCGGGTTTCCGACCACTTGCCGGTTTGGGGGGAATTCAGTGTGTGGGAAGTTCCGCGTCCGCCGGTGGGCGGCGGAGCCCCATTCGCCCCGCGCTAGCTTTTGAAAGGGACGAACGATGGCCACTGGGCCGCTGACCCGGGATGAAATCGCGACAGCCTATTGGGCCCAGTTGCCATACACGCCATACCCGGTTCAGGAAGAGGCGCTCCTGGCCTATTTCACGGCCGAAAAAGGCGTGCTGGTCTGCGCCCCCACCGGCACTGGCAAAACGCTGATCGCCGAAGCCGCGCTCTTCGAAGCCCTGCATAGCCGGACCCGCGCCTACTACACCACGCCCCTGATCGCGCTGACCGAGCAAAAATATGACGAGATGCGCGAAGCGGCCGTGCGCTGGGGCTTCAGCGCCGACGACGTCGGACTCGTCACCGGCAACCACAAAATCAATCCACACGCCCCGGTGCTGGTCGTGGTCGCCGAAATCCTGCTCAACCGGCTGCTGCACCGTGAGGCGTTCGATTTCACCGACGTTTCGGCCGTGGTGATGGACGAATTCCACAATTTCGCCGATCCGGAACGCGGAATCGTCTGGGAACTGACGCTCGGATTGCTCCCCCAACATGTCCGGTTGTTGCTTCTCTCAGCGACTGTCGGCAATGCCTACGAATTCACCCAGTGGCTGCGCAACTCGCATGAACGCTCGCTGGAACTCGTGCAAGGCTTGGAACGAAAAGTTCCACTGCAATTCCAGTGGGTCGGAGATCAGCTGCTTAACGAACAGATTGAACGCATGGCCGATGGCGACGAAGAGACGCGGTACACACCGGCGTTGATCTTCTGCTTTAACCGCGACCAATGTTGGAACGTGGCCGAGCAGCTCAAAGGAAAATCCCTACTGGCTCCTGGCCAGCAAGCGAAGCTCGCCGATGAACTCGCTAAACGCGACTGGTCCGACGGCGCCGGTCCCAAGCTGAAACAAATCCTGCAACGCGGCGTTGGCGTCCACCACGCGGGCGTCTTGCCAAAGTATCGGCGGTTCGTCGAAGAGCTCTTCCAACGCAAATTGCTGGCGGTCTGCGTTTGCACGGAAACGCTGGCGGCGGGAATCAACTTACCGGCCCGCAGCGTCGTTCTGCCCACGTTGCTCAAGGGACCGCCCGGCGACATGAAGGTGATCGATTCCAGCTCGGCGCATCAAATCTTCGGCCGGGCGGGTCGGCCTCAGTTCGACAAAAAGGGTTATGTGTTCATACTAGCGCACGAAGACGATGTGAAGATTCTGCGATGGAAGGAAAAGTACGATCAAATACCCGAAGACACTAAAGATCCGCAGTTGATCCGCGCCAAGAAAGATTTGAAACGCAAAATGCCGACGCGGCGTTCCACCGAGCAATACTGGACCGAGCCGCAATTTGAAAAGTTGCGGCTCGCCCCGCCCGCGAAACTGGTCAGTCGCGGCCCCATTCCATGGCGGCTTTTGGCCTATATGCTAGACGCGTCGCCCAATGTGGAAGAAGTGCGGCGGATCGTTTCGAAACGGCTACTGGAGGGCACACGGATCGCCGGCGCCCAGCGGCAACTGGATCGCATGTTGCTCACGCTATGGGCGGGAAACTATGTGACGCTCGAACCGCCACCGCCACAACGCGACGAAGCGGCGGAGGCGGCTGCGGCTGCCGCAG
>JBJTOW010000415.1:0-5582 GCA_046074805.1 Planctomycetota bacterium
CGTCGTGTCAATGTCCAGCGTGTCGGTACTGACAAACAGCATTTGGCTCGCTGCCCCTACGGCATCGGCCGCCCGCACAATCAAGTTGTTCGTGGTGATGGTTGTCGTCGATCCGGTCGATTGCGTGACGCCGCCCCGATCGGTATCGCCACCGGCGCCTTCCAAGTCGGCCAGCAACGAAACGGTGTGCGCCCCGGCGCCCGCCGTGGTGATGCGTCCAAAGGTAGCGCCGGTTCCCAACAAGATGTCGTCACCCGCCCGGAAAGTAAGCGATCGGCTGGACGCCGCTGAGAGGCTGACCGTCGCGTCTCCCTGCATGGTGAGATCATCGTCGTTGGAAGTGCTCAACCGCGTCGAGTAGGTGAAGCTGTCGGTATGCGACAGACTCATCGCGATCGTCAACCAGCCATTCGATTCGATTGACCCGGCGCCGGCCAAAGCGTGGGAACCGCCCGAACCATCGACATCGAGCAACGTCAACCCGCCGCCCACATCGCGGATCTTGACGCCGCCCGACGTGCTGTTACGCGGATCGAGTTGGACCGTCTGCAATTCCAATTCGGTGGTGGTCGCCGAACCGGCGGCGCCGATGCCGGTCACCGCCTTGAGCACCACGCGATTGGCGGAGATGTCGAGTTGACTTTCACCCGCGTCGAGAATCGCGCCATAGCGGGAATGCACCGTCGCGTCTCCCACAGTGACCAACTGGTTGATCGTCGCGTCACCGCTGGAGGTGAAGATAATCGTCCCCGAGCCAGCGTTGACTAACGCGCCTTCGATCATGGTGAGCGCGCCGCCCGATGCCCCGCTGTCGTCGAAATCGGCGGTGATGGTGACATTGCCTCCGCCACTTGACACACGCGACGCGGCGCCGAGCACAACGCCGGCGCGGGCGCTCAGTGCAACCGAGCCGGCATTGGCGTCGATCGTGCCGGTCAAGCTGAGCGTGCCTGAGACCGACAGTGGCGCGACGTTGCCGCCGGTGAGACTCTTCGCGCTCGGCAGCAAACTGGTACCGTCGGCCGTGTAGCTGACCGACGCGGCGGTGTTGGCGTTGAGAATGTCCGCGCCCGAGTCCTCGAAAACCGTCACGGCGCCCGATGTGTTGAACGTCACCGTCCCAAAGTTCGCGGTGCCCGTCGTCGCCACGGTAATCGCGCCAGTCGCGGTGACTGTCCATTGGCCCGTGACCGTGAACGTGTCGCCGGCTCGATCGGCGAAACTCATACTCGCGATCGTCATCGTGGCGTCACCCGACACGGTCAGCGAGGCGGCTCCCGCGACTGTGTCGGTCACCGCGCCGGCGGAAACAAGTACCAGGGAGCCCGCCGTGCTGGTGCTCGAGAAATCGGTGCCGGAATCCTCGGTGACCGTCACCACGACGCTGGTGTTTACCGTCAGCGAGCCGGCATTCACGGTTCCAGCTGCCGCCAGATCGATCGCGCCGCCGCCGGTCGCGGTGATCGACAGATTTCCGCTTACCGCCAGATTCTCCGATGCGTTGGTGCCGAGGACGATGGTCGTTCCGGTCAGAGCGCCATTGCCCGTGACGGTTACGGCTGTGCCGGAGGTCGCCGTGATCGCGCCGGCCGAGACCAGGGTGAGATTGGCTGCCGAATTGGTCGCCGTGAATTGAGTGGCCGAATCCTCGGTGATTGTCGTGTTGCCTGTGGCGTTAAAGGTGAGCGTGCCGAAGTTCACCGCTCCTAAGGAAGCGACCAGGATCGCGCCGCCGGTCGCGGTCAACGCCGCGTTGCCAACCACGGTCACTCCATCATCCGCCACGTCCGCGAGACTCATGCTGGCGCCTGTGATCACAACATTGCCCGTGACATTCACCGTGGCCCCGATTCCGCCCACGGTGTCGGTGACTGCTCCACTGGAAACCAGCGTCAGCGTCCCGGCGGTGCTCGCCAACTTCAGGTCGGTCGCCGAATCCTCGGTGATCGACACGATGCCCGTCGTGTTGAAGGTCAACTGTCCGAAATTCGCCGTGCCGGCTGCGTTCACGGCGATCGTGCCGCCGCCGCTCGCCGTCAGCGACATCGTTCCGCCAACGGTGAAAGCCGAAGCGGCGTCCGCGACAAGCGTAATCGAAGTGCCAGACACGGTCGCCGCGCCGGTGACAGAGACTCCCGCCGCCGTGGCCGAAGTAACCGCGTCACTGGAGATCAACGTCAGTGTACCGCCGTTGCTGGAACCAGACAGTTGCGTTGCCGAATCCTCGGTGACCGAAACGGCGCCGCTGGTGGCGAAGGTGATCGAGCCGAGATTGACGGAACCAGCGGCCGCCATCGTGCTAGCTCCGCCGCCACTGGCGGTGAACGAAGCGTTGTTGGTGATCGCCAGCACATCGCTCGGATTGTCCGCCAACGCGATGCTTGTGCCGCTCAGCGAAGCGGTTTGCGTAACGGTGATGGAAACAGCCGCCGCCGCACTGTCGGTGATCGCGCCGGACGAAACGATCGACAGCGTCGCGGCAGTGTTTGTGGCGGCGAATTCCAAAGATGAATCCTCGGTGACCGACACCGCGCCCGTGGTGTTAACCGTCACCGACCCGAGATTCACGGCGCCACTGGCCGCCAGTGAGATCGCTCCACCATTGTTGGCAGTCAGCGCGAAGTTGCCGCCGATGGTCAAACTGTCGCCCGCCGAATCGGCGAGCGAGAACGATGCGGCAGTCCAGGTCGCGTCGCCAGTCACGGATAAGGTGGCCGCTCCGGCGACCGTGTCAGTCACCGCGCCGTTGGTCACGAACGTCAAGCTGCCGGCCGTGTTTGCGGACTTGAGATCGGTCGCGGAATCTTCGGTGATGGTAACCGCCCCAGACGTATTGAATGTCAGCGTGCCGAGATTCACGGTGCCGGGCGCGGCGAGCGTGATCGATCCGCCGCCGCTCGCGGTAAGCGACACATTGCCGTTGACCGTGAACGACTCGGTGGCCGTGGCGGCAGCGCTGAACGCAGTCGCGGTGATATTCGCGTCGCCGGAAATGGTGATATTTGCGGACGACGTGGTATCGATCGCGGCGGCAGACACCAGCGTCAGCGACGCCGCATTGCTGGTGGCGGTCAAGTTCGTCGCGGAGTCTTCATAGATCGTCGCATTGCCCGTGGCGGAGAACGTCAACGAGCCAAAATTCGCGGCGCCCGTGGTGGCGATGAGGATCGCGCCGCCGTTGGCCGTGATCGTCAGTATGCCGCCGACCGTGAATGCGTCGGCGGCGTTGTCCGACAGGCTGTAGCTGGTGGCCGTCAAGTTCGCGGGGCAGCTGACATTGAAACTCGCGCCGCCACCAACGTTGTCGGTGATCGCGCCCGTTGAAACCAGCACAAGCGTGCCCGCCGTGTTCGTCCCGACGATGTTGGTCGCCGAGTCCTCGTGCATGGTGACCGCACCGCTTGTGTTGAAGGTCAACGTCGCCGCGTTGACGGTTCCCGAGGAGGCGATCGTGATTGCCCCGCCGCCGCTGGCTGTTAGCGACAGATTGGCGCCGATGGCGAATGAATCGCTGTCGCTTCCGGCAAGTGTGATCGACGTACCGCTGAGCGCGGCGTTGCTGGTGCTCGTTAGGCCCGTACCGGACGAGTGGGTGATCGCGCCCGCCGACGTGAGTGTCAAAGCGGCCGCCGAGTTAGCGCCCGCGAGCAGGGTGGCGGAGTCTTCCGTGATCGTGGTGTTACCAGTGGCGTTGAATGTCAACGATCCGAAGTTGATGGTGCCCGCCGCTTGAATCAGGATCGCGCCGGCCGTCGCCGTGAACGAGGCGTTCCCACCGATACTCAGTTGGTCGGCCGCCGTTTCGCCAAGCGTAATGCTTGTACCGGAAACGACAGCATCGCCCGTAACGCTTAGCGAGGCCGCGCCGTTCGCGGTGTCAGTCACTGCCCCGGCCGATGACAGCGTGAAGGTGAGTGCGGTGTTCGTTCCCCGCAAATCGGTAGCGGAATCCTCCGTGATGGCCACGGCCCCCGGTGTCGTGACATTGACAGAGCCAAAATTCACCGCGCCGCTCGCACCGATCGTTAGGCCGCCGCTGCCGGTAGCTGTGAATGTCGCCGCGCCCGTGACGCTTAGTGTGTTGCCCGGATCCTCGGCAAGATTGATGGCGGTCGCGGTCATCGACATGGTGCCGGATACGTTCAATTGCGCTGTCGCGGTATCCGAAACATCGCCCGCCGAAACGAGGACCAATGAACCAATCGAACTTGAGTCCCGCCATTCGGTCGCCGAATCCTCAGTGATCGTGGCGGTGCCCGACGTGTTAGCCGTAAGCGACAAGAAGTTAACGGTTCCCGCCGCAGCGACTGTAATCACGCCGCCACCCGTGGCCGTAAACGCCGCGATGCCGCCCACATTCCAACTGTCCGCCGCATTATCCGCGATACTGATGCTCGACGCCGTCAACGACGCGTTGCCTGTCAATAGGATCGACGCGCCGCCGCCAGTGTTGTCGGTAAGTGGGCCGCTGGCGACCACGGTAAGGCTGCCCGCCGCGTTTGTATTTCGCAGATCGACCTTGGAGTCCGCATTCACCGTCACGTTTCCGGTTGTGGTGAATGTCAATCGATTCAAGGTGACTGAGCCCGGCGCATTGAAGGTGATGGCGCCGTTGCCGCCCACCGTCATGGTCGTCTGGCCAGCGACCGCGAAGACATCGCTCGCAGTGTCGGCCAAGTTGAAACTAACGCCAGCCAGAGTGGCATCCCCCGTCACATTGACGGACGCGCCCAAGGCGTCATCGGTAATCGCGCCGGCCGAATTGACCGTCAATGTCCCGGCACTGCTTGCCCCGCGGAAGGCGGTTGCGGAATCCTCGTTGATTAAGACGAGGCCGGTGCTATTGAACGTCACCGTTCCGAAATTGATAGTGCCCGGCGCGCCAATCGTGATCGTTCCACCATCGTTGGCCTGCAACGAAAGATTGCCGCCGATGCTGTACATGTCGCCCGCGTCATCGGACAAGTTGATACCCGCGCCGGTCAATGACACATCGGAGGTGATCGTCAGCGTGGCGCTTCCGCCGACGCTGTCCGTAATCTGTCCCGCGGAAACCAGCGTCAGAGTGCCCGAACTGCTTATGTTCGTCAGGTTTGTGGGTGAATCCTCGGTGAAGTTAACCGCGCCCGTAGTATTGAAACGCAGCGAGCCGAATTGAACATCGCCGGGCGCGCCAACGGTGATCGCTCCGCCGCCCGTGGCCGTAAACCAACCCACGCCGCCGATATTCAACTCGTCCGAAGCCACATCCGCCAAGCTCATGCTCGTGCCGGTGAAAGTGGCGTTGTTCGTGACAGTCAACGACGCTCCGGCACCAGGCATATCGGTGATCGCTCCCGCTGACGCCATCGTCAATGTGCCAGCTGAATTCGAATTGCGAATGTCGGTAGCCGAATCCTCATTTAGTACCACCACGCCGGTGGTGTTAAACGTCACACCGCCAAGATTGACTGTGCCCGCCGCAGCGACCGTGATCGCGCCACCGTCGATCGCTGTCATAAACAGAGTGCCACCGACCGTGAGCACGTCCGCCTGATCGCCCCCTACCTACCCACCCCTTCCCTCCCCCCCCCCCCCCCCCC
>JBJTOW010000416.1:0-2744 GCA_046074805.1 Planctomycetota bacterium
ACCCGCTCAGCCCCTCGCGGTGAGCGGGCGATGGGCCAAGCGGAGAGCAGACGCGGCTCCTGCTCGGGTTCTTCCAGCCACCGATTCAGCGCCCCCCACGTCCATTTCTCGGCTCGTCTGACCAGTCCGGCCCGCAAGGCGTTGCGCTCGGCGTACCGGCAGACCAGCAGAAAGTGTTCATCATCCTGGACGGGAAAACTCTTAAACCGCCCCTGATAGACATGTCCTTGGCCACCCGCCCCGTAGTGGTCACGCAACCGCATCGTGTGCGTAAGCGAAACCCACCGCAAGAAGTCGCTCATGCCTCCATCTTCCGTGGGCTGCAGCACAAAATGCCAGTGGTTGGGCATTCACTGGTAGGCCAGAATCCGGCAGGCATATCACGCCAGTCCCTCGGCGAGGATCTGCTCGAAGGCATCGTAGTCCTCCGGTTTGTGGAAAATGGTCGACCGGGCATTGCCTCGGTTCGAGGAGTGATAAATCCCACCCGCCTCGTCTGCACGTTTTGGTCTTCCCATCTCGGCCTCATATCCGAGCTCAACTCCCGAGAAAAGTGTCCTGACACCTTTTTTACTCCTGGGCCGCGAAGCGAGATCGTGGTGGCGAAGCGGATTCAGGGCGCCACACCAGCCGTCGCCTACGGCTCGGCGGTAAACGAAGGCGGCGGTTAACGAGCTTGGCGTTCATCGTTTACCGCCAAGCCGAAGGCGCTGGCTGGGCCGCGAAGCGAGATCGTGGTGGCGAAGACGCACGCGTTGATCGAGTCGTGGTGGCGGCACCCCCTACTTGCTCCAAGAAGCACCCAGCCACAGAGAAGAGGTTCCCGCATCCACAACCGAAGAGAAAACCAGTGGTGTCGGGGACGGCCCCCATCTTTAACCCACTAACTCGAAACTGGGCCTCTTCCCTTTCACGCCGAGGCGGCACACAAGCTCACGCGATCAGATCGCGAACTACGGTGCCGTGGACGTCGGTGAGCCGGAAGTCGCGGCCGGCGTAGCGATAGGTCAGCTTGGTATGGTCGAAACCAAGCAGGGCCAGGATCGTGGCGTGCAGGTCATGCACATGGACCTTCTTCTCGACCGCCTGAAAGCCGAACTCGTCGGTCGCGCCGTAGGCTTGTCCACCTTTCACTCCGCCGCCGGCCAGCCACGCCGTAAAGCCCCAATGATTGTGGTCGCGGCCGTTGATCTTGCCCGCGTTCGCTCCAGCCTGCGGCAATTCCACGGTCGGAGTTCGTCCAAACTCGCCGCCCCAAACGATCAGCGTTTCCTCGAACAGTCCCAGCCGCTTGAGGTCGGTGATCAGCGCGCCGATCGCCCGATCGAACTGATTGGCCAGGTTGCGATGGTTGACCGCGATGTCGTCGTGGTTGTCCCACGGTTGGCCAGCTCCGTGCCAAACCTGCACGAACCGCACTCCGCGCTCGATCAGGCGCCGGGCGATCAGGATTTGCCGCGCCTGAGTGCCCGGACCATACGCATCGAGCACATGCTTGGGCTCGCGGCTCACGTCGAACGCCTCGCCAGCCTCTTGCTGCATGCGGAACGCGAGCTCGAACGAGTGGATCCGCGATTCAAGCGCCGGATCATGGCCACGTTCCGTCAAATGGCCGCGATTCAGTTCGGCGAGCAGGTCCAATTGCCGACGCTGGGCGGCCAGCGGCACCGAGTCGTTACGGATGTTCTCCACCAGCTTGCGGATATCCTGGTGTTGCGTGTTGATGTGCGTGCCTTGGTAAACGCCAGGCAAAAACGCCGCTTGCCAGTTCTGCGTTTCCAAAATCGGATAGCCGTTCGGACACAACGCGATGAAACCCGGTAGATTCTGATTGTCCGAACCCAAACCGTACGTGACCCACGATCCAAGACTCGGCCGCACCAACCGCGATTCGCCGCAGTTCATCAACAATAACGACGGCTCGTGATTGGGCACGAGCAACTTCTTGCGGTGGGTTTCGCCTACGCACACGATGCGGTTGCGTGGCCACTACGGGACGAGCGGACAAGGACATGTCTATCAGGGCCGGTTTAAGAATTTTCCCGTTCAGGATGATGAACACTTTCTGCTGGTCTGCCGGTACGTCGAGCGAAACGCCTGGCGGGCCGGACTGGTCAGACGAGCCGAGGACTGGACGTGGGGGTGGGCACTGAATCGGTGGCTGGAAGAACCCGAGCAGGAGCCGCGTCTGCTCTCCGCTTGGCCCATCGCCCGCTCACCGCGAGGGGCTGAGCGGGTCAACAAGCCGCTGACCGCCGCGGAACTCAAGGCTGTTCGCACCAGCGTCAACCGGGACTCTCCCTTTGGAGTTGGGAATTGGGTACAGGCAAGCTCGCGGCAGCTGAACCTCCAATCGCCCCTCCGCCCACGCGGAAGGCCCCAAAAACGAGTCCTGACACCTTTTCCTCTCCGTTTACCGCCGAGCTCGTTTAACGCCGCCTTCGTTTACCGCCGCCTTCGTTTACCGCCGAACCGTAGGCGACGGCTGGTGTGGCGCCACGAATCCGCGTCGCCACCACGATCTCGCTTCGCGGCCCAGCCAGCGCCTTCGGCTTGGCGGTAAACGATGAACGCCAAGCTCGTTTACCGCCGCCTTCGTTTACCGCCGCCTTCGTTTACCGCCGAGCCGTAGGCGACGGCTGGTCTGGCGCCGCGAATCCGCTTCGCCACCACGATCTCGCTTCGCGGCCCAGCCAGCGCCTTCGGCTTGGCGGTAAACGATGAACGCCAAGCTCGTTTACCGC
>JBJTOW010000417.1:0-2835 GCA_046074805.1 Planctomycetota bacterium
CGTTTGGTGAACAACCCGATATGGTCGAGAGTCGCGAGCTGGTTGGCGACCGCGCCGCCGTAGTCATGGTCGCGGTTCATCTGGATGGTGTTTACGCCAAGCGCGTATTTGGAGGACATCGTGTGGCAGAGAGTGCATTCCGCGCGGCTTGGAAACCGCCAGACCTGCTCGCGGGTTCCGCCTGGGGCTTTCGCGTCGCGGATCGTGAAGGCGCGGTCCAATCCGTCGGCGTCAAGCAATTCGGCATCGGTTTGCTCGTCGTTCCACACATACGTGTAGCCGCGCCAGAACTGGTCGCCATACTCTTCGGTGCCCGGCATTTTTTTGTGGTGCATGATCCGCGTTTCCAGCCGGCGGCGACTGGCCGGATTGCCTGTTTCCATTTCGAGCGAAAATGTTTTCACGAGCACCGTGTCGTGGGGAAACCGCCAGCCGGCATCGGCGTGGGGGGGCGGCTGCGGATAGGTGACGCCGTCGAATTCGATTTGCCCGTCTCCGGGAACAGCGATGAAGCGTTCCTTGTGGGCGCCGTCCGACCAAAGCTGGGCGTTCACCGAATACGGGATCACTCCCGGCGCGATCTGATGATCTTTCGTGGAGGCGAAGAGGCCGGTCTCGCTGAGTTTTCGCGGAAAGGGGCGAACCGGAGCCGCTTCGGGCGGCGCTGGCTCCAAAACGTGGATGCCACCGCCGGGGAAATCGAGGAAGTAAACCTCGCCCTCCGCGTCCTGTCCGAACGAGACGATGCGGAACTGGGTGTCATCCAGTTCGCGATGTCGCGAGACACGGGTTCCGTCGTACCGCAGCGACCAGATTTTGCCCGTGTCGTAGTCGGCGTAAATATAGTCGCCCTTGAGATCGGGTAAGCGAGATCCGTGATAGACGTAACCGCCGGTGATCGAACGGAAGTCGTTATGGGAATGCTCGACGAGCGGCGGCAGTATCGGGGTTGGCCCGAGCGGCCGTTCGGGCCGGAACGGATGAGCGCCTTCTTTCACGCTCCAGCCGTAATTGCCGCCCTTTTGCACCACATAGATCATCTCCCAAAGATCCTGCCCAACTTCGCCGGCGTACAGGTGGCCGGTGGCCGTGTCGAAGGAGAACCGCCACACTTGCCGATGGCCGTAGGACCAAATCTCTGGCCGAGCGCCCGCGCGGCCCACGAACGGGTTGTCTGCGGGGACCGCGTAGGCGCGGCCGTCCGTTTCGCGATCGACATCGACCCGTAGCATCGAGCCCGGCAAATCGCTGATGTCCTGGCCGGTCAACAAACCGTCCGCAATGCCGCTGCCGTCGCCCGTCGCGACGTACAGAAAACCGTCTGGGCCGAACTGTAGGCAGCCGCCCATGTGGCCGCCCGATTGCCATTCAAGCACCGTCCGTTCGCTCGCGGCCGTGGCGACAGGCGGGTCGCTGACTTTCGCTTCGTAGCGAGACACTCGAGTACCGACCGGCGATGGATCGCCGGGAATCGCCAACGAGGTGACGAACAGCTGGCCGTTCTCCGCGAACCGCGGATGCAAAGCCAAGCCGAACACCGGCCGTCCGACATCGAGGAGCAGCTCTTTCTTCGTCTGGCCGGGCTCGGGGACGAACGACCAGATTTTTCCGCCGCGTTCGGCCACAACCCAGCGGCGCACACCCGGCACGATCGCCAGCGCCAACGGTTCATCGAATTTCAGTTTCGGGAAAGCGTTGCGGGTGCGGTAGGGGTTGGCGGGATCAGGCGAGCCTTGAACACGGGACGTGGTCCACGGGACGCGTGCTTGGAGCCCACTGGGCTGCCGCGTCGCCACGGCGAGCTCGGCGGCCCACGCGGCTTGCGGTGCTAGGGCCAGCGGCGCCAAGTCGGCAAGCCTCAGTCCCAGCAAGGTCAATGCGAACCAGCCGATGACACACGTCCATCTCTGAACGCGGATGCTTTTGAGGGTGCTATTGCAAGCGGCGCGATGTGGGCGACGCGCCGAGCGGCATGGCTTGAAGAAGCGACTCATGACCGAAGGATTGTTCATGGCGGACCCTGAAGGAAAGGGTGGTGTCAGCAACCGTCGACCGGAGCGGATGCGTCAAATGCAATAGCCTTTAGCGTAACCATTTTTCCCAGCCAGTCGCCAGCGGCTCATTCGGTTCAAGGCGAACACGCCCGGCCGGCGTCGGTCACTTGTCAGGATGGAATCGACGGTCATACTTGAGTTCCGAACTAGACAACGAAGTCGCGAGGAGGCGAACCGATGCCAACCTATGTGTATGAAGTGATCCGCGACGACGGCGAACCGGGCGAGCAGTTCGAGGTTTTTCAGCGTATGGCGGAGGAACCGCTCCAGCGTCATCCCGAGACCGGGGCGCCGGTCCGACGCGTGTTTCAAGCGCCTCACATCACCGGTTTGGCGTCGATGGGCAAGGCCGAGAAGTCGATTAAGGATGACCGCAAGCTGGAACAGATGGGCTTCACGAAATACGTGAAGGCGGGAAACGGAACCTACGAGAAGGTCTGCGGAACGGGTCCGAGCATGATCCAGAAACCGGCTGAATAACCGTTGCGAATTGAGTGAAAGGGTGGCGGATGACGGAGTCACGTGGCGACGACGATGGCAAGACGCGGCTTTCGACCGGCGTGCCCGGCTTGGACCAGTTGCTTGGAGGCGGACTGATCCCAGGGACGTTGACCGTCGTGGTTGGCGCCACGGGAATCGGCAAGACGCAACTGGGGATCCAGTTCGCGCACGCGGGTGGCCTTCAGGAGAGTGGCCGGGGTGAGGGCCGTCGCGGCGTGGTATTCGACATGACGGCGCGGGGCGATTCGCAAAGCCATGCGGAATACGCGCGGCGGATGTT
>JBJTOW010000418.1:0-4245 GCA_046074805.1 Planctomycetota bacterium
ACGTCCCTTGGCCGATTCGAGTCCGTCGGCCGATTCGAGTCCGTCGGCCGATTCGAGTCCCTTGGCCGATTCGAGTCCGTCGGCGAATCTGGCGCGGGAAGCTCGGCGCGCAAGCCTTCACGATCTGTTCCCTGCTCATTCGGGGCAGCCAACTCGGTCGTGGCTTGCGGCGCCGCAAGGGCGGGAACCTTCGTTGGCGTGGGCTTCGGGTCGACTGGCGTTTGGGACGCCGCGCCTTTCGGCATCGGGTCGGCTAGATAGGCGACTTGGCGAAACATGCCTTGCGGATCATCGTCGCGAGCCACGGCCGGCTGCTCGTCGTCCGTCAAATCACCATGAGCCCGCACGGGCGCGGTTTTCAGCGGTTGGTCGCGACGGGCGTCGGGGTTCTCAGCCGACTTGCCGTTCCACGGCATTCGGCTGGCGAGCGGCGCGACTTGGCAACCGCTGAGGACTAAGGTAACGAACCATCCGAGGCGACATCCATGCAGCCTGTTCGATGGAATCATTTCGGCAACTTCACTTTCTTGGCACCCTTGCCATCGTCTTTATCGCCGTCGTCGGATTTGCCGCCGTCCGCGTAGGGATCATCCTTATCCCCCTTGCCACCTTTGCTGCCATACAACGGTGGAGGGCCATCAAAGACCGGCGGGAATCCGTTGAGTTGACGCCAGATTTCGTAGCCGAGCGAAACTTCATTCAGTAGCACCCAGCCATTGGTCCGCGCCCCTTGACGCAAAAACTGATCGGACGGCCAGGGTTCGGCGTCGAGCGGCCGGATGATGACGCGGAACTTGCCTTTGCCATTGTCGGCTCCATCGACCGCCGCGATCTTTCCGCCAAAGGTGCCGAACGCGGCGGAAGGCCACCCCGCGGCGAACTGCACGGCGGGCCAACCTTCAAACTGCAATCGCACCTCGCGTCCTGGGGTGACGAGTGGGATATCGTTGCCGTCGACCCACAATTCCACAGCGCGATCGGCCGTATCGGGTACGATGGTGAACAACGGGTCGCCCGCCTTGAGCATTTCCGTGTTCTCGTTCGCCATCAACCGCAGGATCACGCCATCCCGCGGCGCGACGACCACGCGGCTGTCGAACTGCGCTTGTTTGCCTTCGATTTCGGCGAGTTCCTTCCGCGCGAGCGCCACCTCGCCTTGCGATTCCTGTTGCATCGCCCGCCCGTAGTCGACTTTGGTTTGCGCCTCGAGCGTCTTTTGTCCCAATTCGGCTTGTTTGGAGCTGAGGTATTTTTGGGCCGCCTCGACGTATTGCTTGGCCGCCTTCAGTTTGGCTTCGGCTTCCTCGTAGCTGCGGCGATCCTTTTCGTAAGTCACGCCGGAGGTCAAACCTTGCTCCTTGAGAGCCTTTTGCCGTTCGAAGTTGGAACGGGTCTGCGCTACGGCCGCCTCGGCCGCCTCAACCGCGTGCCGTTCCGCTTCGACTTTCCGCCGCGCCTCCTCGATCAACTGCTGGCCCGACTCGATCAGCATCGACCGCGCTTCGCCCAGATCAACGACCTGGCGGCCGTAGGTCGCGACCTTGGTTTCGGCGAACATCAGTTTCTCTTTGACTGCGAACACTTGAGCCGCTAGCCGTTCGCCGCGGGAAGGATCGATGTCGCGGATTTCCAGGATCGGCTGGTTCTTCCGCACGCGGGCGCCTTCCACGATGCCCGATTCCCAACGCACGATGCGACCGTAAATCGGCGATTCGACCGTCTGCGGGCGTTCCAATGGATTGAACGCGACAACTCGGCCAGTGCCCCGCGAAGTCTGCTGCCAGGGCAACGCGAGCAACGCGAAAGCGGCGGCGACGAGCAACAAGATGACCCAGCGGCCAATCCTGCGGACGACCCGGGGAGACTCAACAAGGTGGAGCGCGTCCAGACGCGGTTGGCGAACAGGCGTGGGGTGCAACATCGTTAAGCTCCTTTCAGTGATTGGCGGTTATGGGCGCGGACGTTGGGGCGTGGGGCCCCAGCACAATGGACCGCGAACAGCCATTGGCCACCTCATCCCTCCCCGTGACTATCACCACCGTACACCGCCCCGCCAAACCCCTCAAGGCTTCCATCGCTCGCGGCAGCAGCGACGACGGGAACGCGTCAAGGACCCCGTCCACCAACAACACGCGAGGCCGCAAGGCGAAACCTCGCGCCAGCACCAAGCGGCGGACTTGACCATCCGACAACGGCTGGCCGGTCGGATTCAATTGTGTGTCTAGTCCCTGCGGCAGCTCAAGCAGTTCCTCCCACAACCCCACTTCCTGTAAGGCGGCCCGCACTCGGTTCAGCCCGAGACTTTGATTGTCCAACTGCACATTGTCGACCACGGAGCCCGTAAAGACCTCGCGGTCCCGTATCAGCGATATGTAGCGCCGCAGCGAAGGCAAATGCAAACTCCGCATGTCATGGCCGTCGATTTCAATTCGACCATGCGTTGGCAACCGGGCTCCAAAAAGCAGATCTAGCAGTAGCGACTTGCCGGAACCCGGCGGACCGGTGATCGCGACCATTTCGCCCGGAGCGATCTCGAACGACACGTCCGAAAGCACTTGGTTGCCCGCATCGAAAGTGAAGCTGATCCGCTTCGCGCGAATCCCCGCCGCCCCTTCGTCACTTTCCAGCGCCCGGCCCGTCGCCCGTTCCACCGGCAGATCGAACAAGTGGCCGATCTTGTCGACCGCCGCCAGCAAGTCGTAGAAACTCTCCAGCTGTTTGCCAAGTTTCGCGAACGAGCCGAGAATCACCGAAACGATCAATTCCGCCGCCACCAACTGGCCCAGCGTCAATTGGCCGTTGACCACCAGCCATCCCCCCAACCCGAGCAGCAAAGCGCCGCCCACCGCCTGAAGTCCGACAGCGAACACCACTTGGCGAATCAATACGCGGAAATGCCGCCGCCGCGCTCGGACATACTCGGTGGCCAACCCATCCGCCACATCCCAGGCTCGCCGTGCGCCGCCATTCGACCGGAAGGCGACCGTCGAGCCGGCGAGCTCTTCCAACCAGGCCGCGACGCCGTACTTGGCGTACGACTCTTCGATCGCCGTCCGCACCGCGCCGCGTCCAAGGGCGAATACGATCACCGCGAGGCATACCAGCAGGAAAATATCAAAACCCAATAAATAGGGATGGTAGAACGCCAGCACCAACATGCCGATGACCGTTTGCAGAGCCATCGCGATACCGTCCAACACCAACATCGCGGCCGTCTTCTGAACGGTCATCACATCGAAGAACCGGTTCATCAATTCAGGGCCGTGCAGCGAATCGAAAGCCGACCGCTGAACCCGCGGCAGGCGATACGCCAAGTCCGACACAACCCGCACGAAGATCCGCCGCTGGATGATTTCCGAGATGTACGCCTGCATCACTCGCAAAGTCGCGGCGAACGCCAGAAACGTCAATAAAATCAGGCTCAGCACGACCACCGGCTGCAGGAAACGGCCGAATGCGACCGTGTTCACAAGCGCTTCCACGGCGATCGGCGAAGCCAACGCTAGCAAGCCGACCACGGCGGAAAACAAGGCGACGACGCCAATATCCGTCGACTCGGGCCGCAAGATGAACAGCAGCCGTCTCCATGGCGACATGCCGTGCCCATGCCCGCCACCATGACCACCGCCACCATGACCACCGCCACCATGACCACCGCCCCCGTTGCCACCGTGATGAGACGCTCCGTGACCGTGCCCGCTGACGCCCGCATGTCCGACGCCCGCATGTCCGACGCCCGAGCCGACGGCGGCCGTGGCATGCCCCGAGCCGATCGACACTTCCGGTCCATCTTCGCCCGCGAAGTAAGGGCGAGCGATCGTCGGACTGACTACCCAAACTTCTTCGTTGGCGGATCGAATACCCAAGACGCCGCCCACGCGACGCTTTCCGAGCCACGCTTGACGCTCATCGGGAAATTCGAATCGTGCTCGGAACCAACCGCTCCGAGTGGCGGTTAACCAAGACCGATCGGGAGCCGACGTCGAAAGCAAGGCCGAAGGCGGATGATGCAAGACGAAATCAAACGCGTCGGCGAACGGTAACCGCTGAACGGTAAGCCGCACTTCCAAGCGGTCGGCGGCATCTTCGAGCCACATCATGATGCGGTCGCTATCGCCAAGGGGAATCTCCAATTCATCGCCCGTCAGTCCAGCGGGAAGAGCCGCATCCACTGCCCGCTTCACCGCCAACCGGGTCCAATGACTCTCGGCGACACTCACAAGATTCATGAGTAACCGCACGAGG
>JBJTOW010000419.1:0-4911 GCA_046074805.1 Planctomycetota bacterium
AGTCGTCGCTTTACCCGCCTGGGGACGCCTCGCGCATTTCACCGGCCCACACCGCCTGTTGTGGATTGGTGGGCTTTCCATCGTGCCGATTTCCGGCTGCTGGATGGTGTCGCAAAACATGTACTACTTGGGCGTGCTGCAATTGGCCGGCGGCATCACTTGGGCCGCCTACGAACTGGCCGTGTTGCTCATGTTTTTCGAATCCATTCCTCGGTCCGAACGCACCACGACTCTGACCGTTTACAACTTCGGCAATTCGCTCGCCCAAGTCGCCGGCGCGCTGCTAGGCGCCGTCTGGCTGCGTCACTTTGGGAAGACGTTCGACGCTTATCTGTGGTTGTTCGTCGCTTCCAGCATCGCGCGAGCCGCGGCCGCCGCGCTACTCACGCAAGTGCCCGAACCGCGGATCATCGACGAAGTTTTGGAACCGCTACCTCGCCGCTTGGACGAACACCAGGCCGACGAGCGCCAACCACGGCAATAGGCCCGCGATCCACGCGACCCGCACGACGGACCGCGGCGCGGGCGTGCGTCTCATCCGACCAGCAAGCACGGTCAAGACCAAGCAACACGTACCGGTCACCCAGGCGATGAACGCCATCACCAACGGGGCCAGCGCCCAAAGTCCCGGCATCTTGTCGGCGCCGCCAGCCGCCGCGACCACCACAAACCCGACCACGGCTCCAAGTTCGGACGCCAAGCAGGCCAAGAGCGACAACATCCACCCGACGGTCAACGCCTCGACGGCTCGCGGATCGTGCTCGTCGCTTTCAGGGGCGCGCGCTTGCCGTGCCGCTCCCTTCGCCCCGACCACCGCCGCCTTTCGCCGCTTACGTTTCGACATCCGCTTGCCGCCTCTCCCGGACCGCGGACGCCGCCGCGGACTCTACCGGCCGTACGTGTGGACCGTTAAATTTCCACAGCGATCGCCGATGATCTTCGCCTTGAAACCACAGCACCACTGGAACACCACGACCGAACGGCCAAACACCCCGGACCGTTCGCATACCACAGGTTCGCCACCGCAACACACCGGCAAACACACCGGTACGCGAATCGAGCAACCCGTGCACGGATCACAATACGTCAAAACCGTCTCGTACGTCTCGCATGCTCGGCGTCCGTGATGGTGGTACTTTACGCAGGGCGGCGGACAAGACCAGCCCTTCTGCACGTGTGTGCCCGGAGCATACGGCACAACATCCACGGGCGGGACCACTCGCCCCGGCACAATGTCGCTCGGCGACACCACGTTGTCGTCGCTCGGCGGCGGCTGCAGCAGCGAATAACGCTCGACGCCCCACGCCCCCGAACCACTCGCGATCACCACAGCCACCACCAGCGCCCATGCGAATCCGCGAGCGACTCGCGCCGCCCAGGCCACTTGGGGCACCCGACTGCCCATCCCCTCCACACGCCGCTCCACCATGTTCAAGCTCCCCAAAAACATCAAAAACCATTCATTCGTCGCGAATACCCCAGACATCCTAATTTGAACGTCCTTCCGGGAAAGATGGTCGATCACTTTTTCGCGGGGGTTAGGGGTGGAAAAGGGCGAGGAGAAGGTGGTCGTTCCGCGTCACGACGGACGGCGGCGGACCGATTCGATCGCAGTGGATCGATTTTCCGAAGGCCAGTGGTTACTCTTGCTCCCGCGTTGCTGGGCATCTTTCCGTCGCTATTGGGAGCCGCTTCATCATGTCGCGCGCCAGTTGCTTGGGGTTTGGTTGGCGTTCTGGGGGAGACGCGATTGTCGCGACACGGCCGTGTCGCGGTGGTCGCGTTGTGGCTGGTTGGGTTGCTGTTTTAATCGCGTGTGGTTGTGCCGGCGGATCTGTTTGGTCCGCGCGAACCGCACAGGCGGAACCGCCCGCGCCGCCGAAGCCGCTCAAGGCGCTTTTGGTCGCCGGCGGTTGCTGTCACGACTATGAAAAGCAGAAGGATGTGCTGAAGGCGGGAATCGAAGCCCGGGCCCACGTGATCGTGGATGTCTGCTATTCGCCCGACCGTTCGACCAAGGCTCGGTTCTCTTGCTATGACAAGGAAGACTGGGCGGCCGGCTATGACGTTGTCATCCATGATGAATGCTCGTCGGACGTGAAGGAGGGCCCGTACGTCCAGCGGATCCTCGACGCGCACCGCAAAGGCTTGCCCGCCGTCAATCTACACTGCGCGATGCACAGCTACCGTTTGGGGAACGACGACTGGTTCCAGTTCCTCGGTCTGCATTCCATGGCGCACGGGCCGCAAAAGCCGATCGATGTGAAGTACGTCGATCGCGAGCACCCGATTACGCGAACTTTGGAGAATTGGACCACGGTCAACGAAGAGCTCTACAACAATCTGCGGATCTTCGATACGGCCAAGCCGTTGGCTCGCGGTATTCAAGACACGGGCAAGAAGGTTGATGACTATGTGGTGACGTGGGTGAATCAGTACGGCAAGACCCGCGTGTTTTGCACGACGCTTGGCCATAACACGGCCACGGTCGCGGACCCGAAATACTTGGAACTGGTGACCCGTGGCTTGCTGTGGTCATGCGACAAGTTGGACGAGCGTTATTTGAAGGTGGCGCCGGCGGGCAGTGCGACGGGCTCGGACGCCAGCGGCGACAAGCCGGCTGGCCCGCAGCCGACTCCCGCGAAACGTTCGCCCTAGTGGCTGCAACGCTTGCGTGGTAGCATCGGCCGCATGGGGTGGTGACGTGCCCGTCGCCGCCGCAGGTCCGTCCGATCGTTGTTTTCCGAGTTGCCGCGAGGGAGCGGTTGCAGCCATGGATCACGCCGCTCTTCTGGGCACCGCCGCCCTCATCGGGTTCCTGCACACGTTGCTTGGCCCCGACCATTACCTGCCGTTTGTGGCGATGGCGAGAAGTGGCCGCTGGACGACCCGCAAAACGTTGCTCGTTACGGTGCTGTGCGGAGTCGCGCATGTGGCGAGCTCGGTGCTGCTAGGCGCCGTCGGGATCGCCGGCGGCGTTGTGCTGCTGCGCCTGGAGGATTTTGAAAGCGACCGCGCCGAGTTAGCCGGTTGGCTGCTCCTCGGCTTTGGCGTCGCCTATCTGATGTGGGGAGTTTTGCACGCCTTCCGTCGCCTGCCGCATACGCACTTGCATGCCCATGTCGACGGCACTGTCCATCTGCACGAGCACGCCCACGAAGGCGAACATCTTCATGCCCACACCCCTTGGGTATTGTTTACGATCTTCCTGTTCGGTCCATGTGAACCGCTGATTCCAATGCTCATGTACCCCGCCTCGCAAGCAAACGCCGGGCTGGTGGTCATGGTGGCGGCCGTTTTCGCCCTGGTCACGGTCGGCACCATGACGATTGCCGTCCTGGGATTGCTGCAGGGCGTTTCCCGAGTACCGCTCGGCCCCTTTCAACGCTTTGGCCACGCCCTCGCGGGCCTAGCCGTCACCGGTTGCGGCCTCGCCGTGAAAATTGGACTGTAGCTGCTGGTGAACGTCTTCCCGTGACACGCAACGACGAAATGTCCGATTGGCCGCTTACGAGGGGTTAGCTCTACGTCTTGTTCAGTTCAGCGCGTTTCGAATTTCGATTTTAGGGATCGCCCAGCGGCTTCTTGTCTCCACAACTAGCAGAGCGGCGCAAGCCGCCCAGTGAACGAACGCGACGGCTGCCAAGAAGCCGCTCGACGGGAAACGCCGCAAGCGACACGCAGCGTAAGGCCTTTCGCTGGGGCGATCATCGCCGCCGTTTCCTATGTCTTGAGTCCCATCGCGCTATGTTGCTCACGGGCGGAAGCCATATAACGGGTAAAGGCCGCCTCGTCCCGCCGACAAGATACTCCCTTGAACACCATGGCGAACGATCGCCGATGGCGTATTTGCGAAAGGTTGGCATCGGCGCGGTGAATCATCATCCCGTGGTGAGCCACCACATCGCCCGGTTGCATCACGGCCGCCACTTCGCGATTGAAGTCGTCCGTGGTGTAATCCATGATTCCTTGCGAGAAACCCAAAATCCGCGACTTCGCATGTTTGCGATAACCCTGGAGATGCGAACCATCCACATAGCGGAGGCACCCGTTTTCCGCGTCGACCATGTCGAGCGCCATCCATATCGTGAGCACATTGGCCGGTTCCAGACAAAAATAATAGTTATCCTGGTGGGGTGGCGTAACATGGTGCGTGGCAGGCGGCTTGTTGAACCATTCCGGTTCGTCCGCCGCAGCAGGCTCGCCAATCAAAGCTTCCGCCAACGCTTTCCATTTCGGATGCTGGACGTAGCCGCGGAAATAAGCGTCGCAACCCATGTGCTGCATTTGCTTGAGCGTTTCCGGCTTCGAGCGATCCTGGTAAAAGGCGTGGGCGTCAGCAAGCGATGGCACAACCTCGCGGATATAGCGGTCGAGATTGGCATTTAATTCAGTGAATTCGGCGACATCCAGCAGTTGGCGCACGATCACAAATCCATGTTCATCGTACTGGCGCTTTTCAAGCTCAAATGCCATGGGAAGTTCCTTTCGAGCAACTCGTAAGCGATTGTCAACGGTTGCCGCACTAACAGCGGAATCAAGCCATAGCCGACGATCGAAAACACCAAGGGGAACGCCGCGACTTGGGACGCCATCATCGGCCCATGGCCGATCATCTCGCCTGGGTTGCCAAGGTACGATAACGAGCTGACGACGCTGGGGCGAACAGCGACAATCCTAGCGCGATCGGCCACATCTTTCGGCCACCCGGCAAGTAGTCTTCAGACGTCTTGTAGGTCTGCGAGCAGAATATTCCAACGCCGACCGTACCGGCGAAGGCGGCGAGCACTAGCCGTTCGACGATATCCACCTCAGCGTTTCCATGTCTGGCGCGTCGTGATTGTCGCTTGATCGACGCCCGAAAATGGTATTAAACTCTGGGAATTGCCGCAAGCTGCGGCGAAATCGGTG
>JBJTOW010000420.1:0-3703 GCA_046074805.1 Planctomycetota bacterium
CAACACGGTGCCGTCCTCGGACGGCGTGAACTCGCGGCCTTCCAGCCAAACCTTGGCGTCCTTTCCTTGCCCGTTCTTCTCGTCGAGCACCATGAAGCGATGGCCGTTGGGCGTGATGCGGGCGACCTGTCGCATCTGGCCGATGCGGATCAACGCCCGGCTGCTGCGACCGTTGCCGATGAAATCGACAACGTAGATGCCCGGCTTGCCGAGTTTGGGGAATTCGAATCGGCGGGCCACTCGACGGAGCGGCGGATCGGCGTAGTTCGCCACGCTCTCGTCGTTGGCGACCAAGCCGTCGAGCTTGATATCGGTGTCGATCTCGCGGAGTTCCTCGCGGTAGAAATTGACCGTGTTGATTTCGAACACCTTCACGATCAGCGTCGGCACGTTCTTGACGAGCAGTTCGAGCGCGATCGGCTCGCCGACGTTGAAGCGGCTTTTGTTCGCGGGCGCGAAATCGATGTCGACGCGTTCCTTCAATCGCTGGAACAGTTCGGGCGGCAGCCACGACGCCCATTGTTCGACATCGCCCAGCCCGTTGACGATCTTGGTTTCCGCGAACAGGTGTTTGAGGTAGGTGTCGTCGATGTACGGCTCATACTCTTTCGGATCGGCGGCCGCGACGAAGAAGTGGGCCAGGTACTCGCGAACCAGCGGTTCGTCGTAGCCGATCGGCGGGCATAACGTGCTGCCGCTGTAGTCGGCGTTCACGTTCGCGTGAAACGGCCGGTTCTGATCGAGTTCAAGCAACTTGCGGGACACATACGGCAGCGGGCGCGGCAGCTTGAGGTACGCCAGGAATCGCGCCGCGTCGTATTTGCCTTGCGCTCGATCCGACGCTAGCCGCTGGTACAGGACGTGGGCCTTCAGCGAATTGTGGACCGGCGCAAGCCGGCTGACGAATTTTTCCAGGCGTTCGAAAAACGCGTCCCGCAGCGCCGCGTCATGGCGCCAGTTGTCATCCGGCGCGGGCTGGAGCTTCGCGAGGTAAGCGCGGACAAATGCCTCCTGGTTCAGCAGGTCGGCCCTGAGCGTCAGGCATTCGTCGAGCTGGCTGAGCAGTAACTGGCTGTGAATCGGAAAGGCGCCAAACCCCGGCGAGTTGGGCGCGTTGAGATCGTCGATGATCAACTTCACCAGGTTGGGATAGTCAGGACGGCTCAGCCGCTGGATGAGATTCCGCCGCTGGTCGTTGTTGAGCGGCTGTTCGACGAGCAGTTCGAGCCCCGAGTCCTCGATGCCGTTGACGACCGGAGCCTCGGCAAGCGCGCGGCGAAGCAATGTCGGGCGGCTGTAGAGCTCGGCGTTGAACACCGTCGGCAGGTTCGGAGCGGCGCCTACCGTTTCCTTCGCGTGATCGAACCGCAGGCCGAGCCGATTCCTGAGGAAATCGAGCGTCTTGGCCGGTTCCTTGCCGTAGGTCAGCAGCGCGAGCCGCGTTTCGATTTCCACCCACCGCGGAGTGCGGTTATGGCGCTCTAACCAGGGTCCAAGCAGCTCCCGCGCCTTGTCGTACTGTTGCGAATTGAGCAGATGGAGCGCGTGATAGTAGTAATATTCGTCGGTGCCCGGCACAAGCTGTTTGAGGGCGGCGGCCCGATCCGGGGCCAACGCGAAGTCCTCGACGAAACCGATCTCGCCGCCGATCGCGACGGACTCGACCAGCGAGCCGCTCAAGCCGCTCGCAAGGCACACCGCGAAGCACGCAACCCACCAATGTCGCCCACGAAGCGACACCCCGCCCGGGATTTGACGCATGAATAGCACCCTCGATGAGAATCCGCCGAGCCGCCCTGGAAACATCCAGGAGACGATACGCCGAGCGACTGTACGCTGGGCAACTGTCTCGCCGCCGATGACGCTCGAACACCAACCAGCCGTTCCAATGGAAACGTACGTCGCCTTCCACCGCCGCGCCGATCACGTGGCCTTTGGACGACAGCGTTTCACGAAAAGTTCCCGACTGCGGAAAAAAGTCTGACGATCGGATTGTAGCGATCGCGAGGTTCGCGCGGTCAGCGGTTAGTTTATCGGCGTCGAAGGCCGTCTATCGGCTTGTCTTGATCGGTAGAGGTGACCACAATGTGCGGTTGCCCTCCTGGACCGGCGACGACGCTTTCCCGAAAACCCACGTCGCTCGCTCCTGCCTACCTAACCACGTCGATCGTTCCATCCTTCCAAACCTGGAAACTCGGGGGAGTCATGCAACGAGCCATCGGTCGAGCCTGCGGACGAACCAGCGGACGGGGCGGAATGTCGTTGGCGTCGCTGTGCGCGGCGGGCGCGGTGATGATCGCGACGCCAACCGCATTCTCGCCAGCGGCCTGGGCCCAGCCCGCGGTGTCGTCGATCGCCCCGGGGGCGGTCACTCCCGGCAAGACCGTGGAACTGACGCTACAAGGGAGCAAGCTCGACGATCCTTTGACCGTCTGGGCGAGCTTCCCCGGAAAGCTTGAACTCGTTCCGCTCAAGGAACCCAAACCCGGCCAGACCGCGCGGACCGTGAAGGTGACGCTCGAAGCGAACGTCCCGGTAGGCATCGGCGGCTTGATCGTCGCCACGCCGGACGGTGTCACCGACCCGGTTCTGTTGATGGTCGACGATTTGGCGAGCGTGGCGGACGATGGAAAAAACCAAGCCCCGGCCCAAGCTCAACTACTAACCTTGCCCGTCGCGGTCGATGGCGTCAGCGACGGTTCGCGTTTCGACTATTACAAATTCGCCGGCCAAGCCGGCCAGCGGGTCGCGATCGAAGTGTTCGCCGCTCGCTTGGGCCAGGACTTCGATCCGGTCATTCGACTGCTGGATGCTACGGGGAAAGAACTGGTGGTCGCCGACGACGATGCGGCGGCCGGCGCCGATTGCCGGCTGGGACTGACGCTGCCGGCCGCCGGCGAGTTCACCATCGAGGTCCGCGACAACCAGTTCCGAGGCGGCGGCCGGTATCGCCTCCGCGTGGGCGACTTTCCGCTGGCGGCGACCGCTTTCCCGCTGGGAGTCCAAGCGGGCACGACCGCGAAAATCGGGGCCGCCGGGACGGCCGTCGACGGAGTCGCGGCGCAGGATGTGGCGGTTCCCGCCGACCGGGCCGGTGAACAACTGACCGTCGGCGTGAAGTACGTCGGCGGAACCGCGTCGGCGATCGCGACGATCGTCGCCAGTCGCGGCCCCGAGGCGGTCGAAGCCGAGCCGAACAACGAAATCGCCCAGGCCAGCAAGGTCGAGGTGCCAGGGGCCGTGAGCGGCCGCTTCGATCTGGCGAAAGATCGCGACTGCTTCCAGTTCGAAGCCAAGGCGGGCCAGCGGCTCGCCTTCCGCGCGTTCTCGCGAAGCCTCGGTTCGGCGGCGATCGTGAAGATGTACGTGCAAAAAGCGGACGGCGCCGCGGTAGCGGAAAGCGCGGTGAGCGACGCCGATGAGGAAACGCTGGTCGTGGCGATTCCCGCCGACGGATCCTACCGGCTGATCGCTCAAGACCTGCTCAAGCGTGGCGGGCCCGATTTGACCTACCGGATCGCGATCGAAAACGCCGCCCCGTTCAGTTTGGCGCTCAAGCCAGACAAGGCGACGAAGGCCCGTTATGCGCTCGCACCCAACGGAGCGATGGCGATCGACGTGCCCGTCGCTCGCAGCGGTTACGACGGTCCGATCACTCTATCGGTGGAAGGTCCAGGCGGGGCATATCAGGTCTTCAACAACA
>JBJTOW010000421.1:0-5710 GCA_046074805.1 Planctomycetota bacterium
GAGCAACCAGGCGCCCCGCAGAATCGGTGAAGTCGTCGTGCCGTTCGCCGTCACTTTCAACACACTGGCCATCGTCAACACGCCGCCACGGCGTCCATCGGCTGGAAGCGGGACTTTGCGGAGTTCCATCCCTTCGATCCCTGGCAATCCGTAATGCTGCGCGAGTCGTCCATTGACGAAAGTGAAATTCGACGAGACGAAGTTCGTGACGCTCATGTCGTTTTTCAGCACTTCGTTGAAGAACAACACGGTTTCCTTGACACTCGACACCTTGAGCACGTCGTCGAATTCGGGGTACAGCATCCGATCGGGCATGGTCGCGTCGATGGAACGAAGGCCGAGCCACTGGCCGGTGAAATTATCCGTAAAGGCGGCCGCCTTGGGATCGCGTAAGAGGCGTTCCACCTGCTGTCGAAGAATCTCCGGCCGTCGCAGTTCGCCCCGCTCGGCGAGCGCGAACAACTCGTCGTCCGGCATCGAACTCCACAGGAAATACGAAAGCCGCGACGCCAACGCGTAATCGTCGAGCCTTCCGGTTGGCTCGCGGAGGAACAGGAAGCTTGGCGCGACCAAAACGGCTCGCAACCCCGTCCGCACCGTTTCCTCGAAAGGCGCCTGCTGGTCGAGCTTAGCCCGCATGCGCGCGAAGATCGGCTTAAGCTCGGCGTCTGTCGGCGGCCGCCTGAACGCCCGCCTCGCGAAATTGCGGATGACCATTTCGGCGTCGGCCGCCGGCGTGGACGACACGACTTCCAGTCGCCCGGTTCGATCGCTCGCGGAGACACGCTGCTGTTTCAGTTCTCCGAACAGCCGCTGATGGCTGGGAGGCGGCCACGAATCGAGCAGTGGTCCCTCGATATCGACCCACTGCACCACAAGCCCCGGGCCTTTGTAGTTTTCAGATCCGATCTTCTCTACTTCGGGAGGGATCGCCCCAAGATTATCGGCGATGATCCGAATCGTATGGTTTGGATCAAGCGACTCGGTGAACTCGACGACCCGCGGTTCTTTCGCCGGCACGTCGTAGTAGCCGATCAAAAACTGTTGGGCGGCGGCGTTCATCGGGCCGGCCATCACATGGAACTCAACCGGTTTATCGGTTTGATAGCCGTAACCCGAGACGCGAAAGCGATACTTGCCGCGATGACGTGTCTGGAAATTCCAAAGCGTGACTTGGATGTTGGCCGACACCCACGAGCTGAAGATCGCAACGCCATCGTCAAGATGCCGATAAACACTGCCTTTGGGTTTGACCGATTTTTCGTCCTTGATGTCCACACGGCGGGTAACGGTTGGCGGACGCGGTCCCGACGCAATCGCCGCGTCGATCGCCCGTTCGGCGGCCAGCAAGTAATTCTCCAATTGGTGCGATGACAGATGCAGCGCGGCGCCGCTGTTGTCGAATCCCGATGTCGATGTTTCAGGCGAAATCAAGTCGCGCATGTCGACATCGACCAACAGCAGGTCGCGCACCGTGTTGACGTACTCGGTCTGCGTCAAACGCCGCATGACGGTGCGGCCTGTCGCGGTGGCCGGCTCACTTGGACTGCCACTTGAGCCGTCACTTGGCGAGGGGCCATTTTGCGGGGAGTTCGTGGAATTCGATTTTGCGGCGAGTTGGCGACCGATCCAGTCGAGCAACGCCTTCACCTCGGCTGGCGCCGGCCGAGGTATGTCGACTGGCGGCATTGTCCCGGCCTGGAGTTGCTCGGCGACATCCGACCAATACTGTCGGCTCTTCTTCGACGCGAAGTCGAGCGTGAGTTTTGCGACGAGAAAATCGCCTTTGGGTTTCGGCCCCTCGTGGCATTCCTGGCAGTGGGTGGAGAGAAATTTCGCCGCTAGCGGATCGGCCAACCGCGGCAGAGGCTCGCGTGGCGGACTCTGTGGCTGGTCGGGTCGTTGCTGTTGGGCGAGTTGCTGTTGGGCGAGTTGCTGTTGGGCGAGTTGCTGTTGGGACTCGCGGGGGGCTTGAGCCGGGGCATGGTGTGCGGCCAAACAGAGAAGAAAGCCAACGATGATTGCGGCGACGGAAGGGGGATTCGGAGCGGTGGATCGAGCGTTTCGCATAAACGGGCCAATGGCGGATGTGTGCGATAGGAACGAGTCAACGAAGCGATCAACAGCGAACGTGGCGGGAACCTCCGGTTCCCGGTTCCGCTTCCCAACTCCGCTCTCTGGAGCCGGAGGCTCCAGCCACGGCACGTGCGACGTGCGGCGCTGTGCAACGTTCTTACTCATTGGCTACTTTGACACAGCCAGTCGCTTTTCAAGAAGGTAACGCCATTCCCATTCTGGCTTATCAATCACCGTTGGATCCTTCTTGGCGTGGTAACCCAGTCGCATTTTCTCGCGCGCGATTTCCACCACGAAAAATCCTTTCTCTGTTTGGCCTGTGTTCACCACGGTCAATGGCTTTTCTTCGTCGGCGGGCTTCCATTGTCGCACGCCCGTGCCCGAGTGCCCATGGAAGTAGGCGATCACGTTGTAGGGCTTTACGGCGCGATAAAAGGCGGTCCAGTCTTCGTCAATCCACCAATTCGTATCGAAGCCGCAGTGAGCCATGACGATCACGGGCCGTCCGCTCTCGCCGACGGTCGCCGCTAGATCTTCCACGACAAACTTCAATGCGTCCTGGGGATCGTGCCACGGCAGAGAATACCGCACTTTGGCGTTTTGGCGGTCGGCCGGATAAAGGTTCGTTTGAACGAAGTGGATCCCGCCCCAGTCCCACGAGTAGTGCAGTCCATTCGGTGAGACGCGTCCGATGAGTTTTTTGTCTAACCGTGTCGTGTTGCGTTTCTTGAGTTCGGCCTGAACACTGCGTTTTTGTTTGATGAACGCGGCAGGTGGTCCGTCATGATTTCCCCAGCCTTCGAAAACCGGATAACGGAGTAGGCCGTCGGTCCCATCGAGACCGAATTGCGTGGTGAAATGGTTCCACTCGATCTCCGTTTCGCCCGCCCGATCGCCATCGTCGATGAGGTCGCCCAAAGCCAAGACGCCGCGAGGCTGGCCAATCGCGCCTCCGCCGAGTTTTTCCGGCCACATCTGGCCAGGCAACTCATTCATTCGCTGAATCGTCACTCGGTTGCGGTCATTACGCTCCACCTTTTGTACCGCCTCGTAGTGCGAGTCCGATGTGGCGAAGAACACAATCGGCGAGTCGGCGTCGTCGGCCGCGAAAGCCGCATGGCTGGCGATTCCATCGACGCTATCTAATCCCAACAACACCACAACCACAGCCAGCGTCGCCAACACCGTCGTAGTAAGCCGAGTCGCGGTGGTTCGCAGCGGGAACTCGCCGAAGGGCACCGCCGAGTCGCTCGCTGCCAGTGAGCCGGCAGTTCGTCGAGTTGCGGACCCAGCCGCGCGGCAAAGCAGTCGCGAAAGAAAGGCAAAGTGGATCGAGCCCATTCACCACACTCCAAGATCGATGGAAATTCCAATTCGCGGCGGCGATGCGACGCCGTTGTCATGTTTCGTGCCACTCGAAGTCGGCGATCAGCGGCAGATGATCGGAGGCGACACGGGCGAGACGGGTGCGCGAAGCGTGCGCGTGATTAACTCGCAAGCCTCCCCGATAGTAAATACGGTCGAGCGGCCGAATCGGCAGGAAGGCGGGAAACGTTTTGACCGAGCCGGTGGCCGAGCGGAATCCGGCCGGTTCAAGCGTCGCCTTGCCAAGCCGACCCCAGACATCATTCATATCGCCGCCTGCGACCACCGCCGTGTCTTTGCGCAAATGGCGAATAAGGTCGCTGTCGATGAGCCGCCGCAATTGAATGCGCCGCTCGAATTCGGCCAAGCCCAAATGGCAGTTCGCCAGAACCAGCGACCGCGAATGCGCGCCGACCTCGAACCGGCAGTGCGCGATCAAGGCCCGCCGCCGTTTCTTCAGCGGGATGGACAAGTCGACATCCCGCAAATCGTGGAGCGGAAAGCGGCTCAGAATCGCGTTCCCATAGACGCCTTCGCGAAGCTTCACGTTGCCTTGGAACGCTCGATGGGGCATCTCCAGGGCGTCGCCCAGCCAATCGACTTGGCGATGACGCCGCGACCGTGGCACGCCGTCGTCGACTTCTTGCAAGAACACGACGTCCGGCTCGTGGCCCGCCAGGGTCTCGACAATACGTTCAGGACGATACCGGCGGTCCAAGCCGCCAATTCCCTTGTGGATGTTGTACGTTACCAGCCGAAAACGCATGGTCGACCGCTCCCGCGTCACGGTGCCCCTTGCCGCCGCTACTATCTTATCGAGTCTGTGAAATCAGCCATAGCAGCGACGAAAAGCTCGACTCCCCCCCGCAGGCTCTTGACACTAATGTTACCCGACCTCTGCCCCCAGTGCGAAAAGTGCCGAAGGATTGTGTCTGGAAAGGGCTCGATGTTCTTCCTTTGCGAGGCGTCTTTCGTCGACGGCCGTTTTCCAAAGTATCCGCGACAACCCGTGACGCGTTGTTCCCAATTCGCGCTGATGCCCTCGCTGATTCCCGCGCCGATCCCCGCGGCGATGGCCGCGGACTTGTCGCCACCCACGACTGAGAGCCGTGGTGATTCGCCGACCGGGAATGTTTTCGATGGGCACTCGTAGAACGAGAACTCGCCCGCGCATCGATGCGGATGGTCCAGCGCGAGCCAACTTGTGAACCGCTCGCGGTTACCAGAAGCCGCGGTAGCGGGGTCGCGAGTTCGTTGTGTTCGTGTTGGGGCGATAGACGTCGGGACGCGGCATTGATGGCGGTTGTGTCGTTGGCGCTATCGCGCCAGGTGCGCCCGCTCCAGGTGCGTTCGCTCCGGGAGCAGGACCGGAGGGATTGTCGAGTCGGCTGACGGGCAGGTTGCGTGGGTCGGCGATGTTGACCAGCGGATATCCTTCCATTTGCGGGAGCGTCCAAAGTTGAGCCGGGTTGCCGTCAAGTTGATTGACGCGGAAGTTCCTCACGTTAATCGTGAAGTTCAACTGGGCGGCAGGTAGTCGCACTTCCAGCCGATGCGGCAACGATACACCCGCCTCGGGATAGTGGCGATGGTCGCCGGCAAGCGCAGTGGCGATATTGCGGCCAGAGGTATCGAACAGACGCTGTTCCAGCACCCATCCATGCCGATTGTGGACGACGATCACGCGGGTCAAGTCGCCTTCCGGGGACGGAATCCGCGTGCGGATCTCCACTTTGTTGTCGCCCAAGTCGCGAGGCGCGTCGTAGGCGGCTAGCGGATCGAGTTGCAATAGGCCAAAGGAGTCGACCACCAGGGAAGGATCGAGCGGGAACAATTGCCGCGCGGGACTGGTCGCGAATTGGTCGTGACGCGCGTAAAACACGCCCGGCTCGGGGCTGTGCTTCACCCACATCCAAAACAGTTCCTCGTTGCTACCGACATCCAATTCGGGCCCCAGAAGCGAAGCCCGCAGGCGAAACCGCTGCGGTCGTTCAAACGCCAGGTTTGCACGCAGCGGTGGAAAACCGGCGGCTGTCACGGTGGCGCTGTCTGTCGACAGTTGGCGGATCGGCGCGGCATTCGAATTCACCGCGCGGACAATGTCGTCGGCGGTCGGTGGCGCGGTGAAGACGACTGGCGCCGGCGGAGCCCACGATAGCCGCGCTCCGGGCCACCACCGGCAACCACCGCTGGTGACGAGCACACTGGCGAACGCGAGCATCAGCGTCAGGCGTCGGTACACGCGGCATCTCCTGCGGTCGTCGGAAAG
>JBJTOW010000422.1:0-5280 GCA_046074805.1 Planctomycetota bacterium
TTCGCGTCGCCGGCATCGACCACGTCGTTATCGGTTCCGACTACGACGGCATCGGCAAAACCCCCGAGCAGCTCGAAGACGTCTCTACCTTCCCCAAGATCACCCAAGTGTTGCTAGACCGGGGCTACAAAGCCGAACAGATCCATAAACTGATGAGCGGCAACGCGCTGCGGGTCTTGAAACGGGCCGGAGAAGTGGCGGGGAAGTAGGGAGGGCAGTTTTCGGTTTTCAGTTTTCAGTTTTCATGCGGCGTTGGGGCTGGGGAGCATTGGTCACTTGTCATTGGCCACTAGCCACTCGTCAGTAGCCAATCCCGGACGGGGGAGGGGCTCAGCAGTCGAGGCTTATGATGGCTACGCTCCTGATTGGCTACTCGCACCTTGAGGCCCAAACCTCATCCCTCAAGCCTCCCCCCTCAAGCATCAATCCTCACCCCTCACTCCTCACGCCTCAAGCCTTAGGCCTACGAAAGTCATCTACATGTCGGGACCGTATCGAGGGGATCGTGGAGGGGGGCGGCCGCGTCGCGACCAGGGGTTTCGTCAGCGGCCGTTCCGGCAATCGCCGGAACGGTTTGTGGAGCGCGGGCGCGAGGACGGTGAATCGCTCGAGTCGGAAGGATTTCCCGAGGCGTGGGATTCACGGGACTCGCGAGATTCGGGCGAACGGGCCAGTGGCATGGCGGGAGTTGGGGCCGGGCCGGGGGCGGCGCTGCGGCGCGGACTGGAGGCGCCAAGCGAGCTGCCCGAGGTCCACATTCAGTCGCCGACAAGCCATCCCTATATCTATCGCAAACGCGTGACGCGGCTGGTCGGCACTCCACGACCTGGCGATCTCGTGGTGGTCTATTATTCGGACGGACAGCGACTGGGGTACGGCGTCTTCAATCCCAAGTCCGAGATCGTGGTGCGGATGCTGCAGTGGGATGGCGATCCGCCCGGCGAGGCGTTTTGGGAACAGCGACTGTCCGAGGCGGTCGCGTTGCGTCGCGATATCTTGAGACTGGACTCCGTGACGGACGCGTATCGTCTCGTTCATGCCGAGGCCGACGGGTTATCCGGGATCGTCATCGATCGTATTGGCGACACTATCTCGACCGAGGTGTTTTCGCTGGCGATGTGGCAGCGGGCGGAAGAGATCACGATGCGGTTGGCGCAGCGCTGCGGTTTGTCGCATTGGACGATCCGGCCCGCGCCGCAGACGCTCGCGCAAGAGGGGTTCCTCGCGGAACCGAAGAGTTCCCCCGGTTTTCCCGATCGGGCTTTAATCCAGGAACATGGGACGCGATTTCGAGTTCGGTTCGCAGGCGGCCATAAGACCGGTTTCTTCTGCGATCAACGCGACAATCGGTTGATGCTGGCGGGCTTCTGCGAAGGCCGCTCGGTGCTGGACCTGTGTTGCTATTCGGGCGGGTTCGCCGTCCAGGCCAAGCGACTTGGAAAAGCGGCTGAGGTTACGGCCGTGGACTTAGACGAACATCCGTTGCAACTGGCGAAAGAGAACGCGAACCTTAACCAAGTTCGCATCCAGTTTGTCCAGGCGGACGCCTTCGCCTACATGCGGGACATGCTGCGGATAAATCGGCAGTACGACGTCGTCGTGCTCGACCCGCCCAAGTTGATCACCTGTCGGCAGGAATTGGAGGAGGGCACTCAAAAGCATTTCGACCTGAACCGCTTGGCGATGCAGTTGGTGAAGCCAGGCGGCGTGTTGCTCAGTTGCACCTGCGCCGGGTTGCTTTCGACCGACGAGTTTATGCGGCTGCTGTCGGCGGCGGCGCGGCAGGCTGGGCCGCTGCTGCCCGGCCAATTCACGCCCAACGGGAAACCAAAACACGCGGCGCGAACGCTGCAGTTTCTCGCGCGGACCGGCGCGGCGCTCGACCATCCCGTCGCGTCCCACTGTCCGGAGGGCGAATACCTCAAGGCGGCTTGGATGCGCATCTTGTAGACTCACCGGCTGGCCGACTGTCAGCAGGATGAGCGAAACGGAGTTGGGTACGGCGCTGCGGACCGGTTCGCCGGAGACGAAAATGACGAACATTGCCGACGATTTGGCGCGTGGCTGGAAAATCCATCAAGCGGGCGATTTGGCTGGCGCTGAAACGATTTACCTGGACGCGTTGCGACGCGACCCGAATCACTCGAACAGTTGGTGTTATCTCGGCATCGTTCAGCACGACCGCGGACGTTTCTCGGACGCGGTGGAATCGTATCGCCGCGCTTTGGCCTTGCAGCCCAACTTTCCAATCGCCCTCAACAACATGGGCAACTCGCTGCGGATGCTGCGGCGGATCCGCGAGTCGATCGCTTGCTTTGATCAAGCGGTTCGGATCAAGCCAGACTACTTCAACGCTTACCGCAACAAGGGGACCGCGTTGCTGTGGGAAGGTTTCATCCCCGAAGCTTTGGAGAGCTACCGTCAAGCGTTGCGGCTGGCGCCGAACGACGCCGAGTCTCACAAAAACATCGGCGTCATCCAACTGTTGCGGGGCAACTTCACCGAAGGTTGGCCCGAATACGAGTGGCGCACCAAAGCGGTCGACCGCTTGCTGCCGACCGTGACCGCGCCGCGATGGCAAGGCGAGCCGCTCGATGGCCGCACAATCCTGCTCGTCGGTGAGCAAGGCATCGGCGACTCGTTGCAGTTCGCCCGTTATGCGGCGGTGCTCAAACAGCGTTATTCCTGCCGCGTGGCGATGTGTGTGCTGCGGCCCGCGATCCCGCTACTCAAACGCGTTGATGGCATCGACGAGCTGACGGCGCTTGGCGATCCGCTGCCGACGGCGGATTACTGGTTGCCATTGATGAGCATCGCGGGGGCCTTGGGGCACGTGCGGCCCGAGCAGTTTCCCGGCGGCGCGGCCTATTTGTCGGTCGACGACGAGCGGATCGCGCGGTGGCGTGAAACGCTCGCCGCCTACCCTGGCGTGAAAATCGGAATTGGCTGGGCGGGTAGCCCCGACTTCGCGGCCGACCGCTATCGCAGCTTGTCGCTCGCCGAACTGCTTGCGCCGTTCGCGCGGTTTGGGAATATCCACTTCATCAGTTTGCAGAAGGGGGAAGGCGCCAAGCAGCTGTCGCTGATCGATGGACTGGGGCCCGTCATCGATTTCGGCGAACGGCTCGACGCCCATGCGCCGTTTCTCGACACGGCCGCGATCATGAAGAATGTCGATTTGGTGCTCACCTCGGACACATCGATAGCGCATCTGGCAGGCGGCCTGGGAGTGCCGCTGTGGCTATTGCTGGGGAGAGTGCCTGATTGGCGGTGGTTGCTCGAACGCGATGACTCGCCGTGGTACCCATCGGCGCGGCTATTCCGCCAAACGGCGGTCGGCGATTGGGAAACCGTTTTCACTCGCGTCGCCGACGCGTTGTCCGAGCGTTTTCCGGCGATTCACAGGAAGGCGCCGGCCGAAATGCGGTTGGCGACCGTGGGACATAATCGGCTGCTCCGCGGCCGCCATGGCTTACTGCTGTACAACCGTCATGACGTATACATTGGCAAGTCGATCGAGCATTACGGCGAATTCTCCGAAGGGGAACACGAGCTGTTCCGGCAGATCGTGCATCCGGGCGATGTGGCGATCGAAGCCGGAGCGAATATCGGCTCGCTTACCGTTCCGCTCGCGCAGCTCGTCGGCGCGTCGGGACGCATCATCGCCTTCGAACCGCAACGGCCCGTATTTCAACTGCTGTGCGCGAACATCGCGTTGAACAGCTTGGACAACGTGGATTGCCACTGGAAGGCGGTTGGGGCAACGGCGGGCGAAATTGTCGTGCCTGTGCTTGACCTTGGGCAATCCACGAATTTCGGCGGACTCGGTCTCGGCGAGTATCAACGCGGCGAACGTGTGCCGGTCGCGACAATCGACAGCCTTGAATTGCCGCGTTGCGCGTTGATCAAGGTGGATGTTGAGGGAATGGAACTCGACGTGTTCCGGGGAGCGACACAAACGCTGGAGCGCTGCCAGCCGGTCCTCTATTTTGAAAACGATCGCAAAGAGAAATCGGCGGCGTTGTTGGCGTTTCTCCTCGACCGCGGCTACCGCTTGTATTGGCATTTGCCGCGAATGTTCACCGAAGGCAATTACTTCGGAAACACGGAGAACGTCTTGGGAACGATCGTCTCCGTCAATGTGCTCGGCATCCCGCCAAAGACGAAATCCAATGTCGTAGGAATGCGGGAAATCACCGCACCGAGCGACTTTTGGCGGGATGCTCGCTAAGCCGCCAATCTTCGCCACCACCCGTCGCCGCCTCCGCGGATGCCGAACCGGAACGGAGCGCCCGGGCTTCGTAGGCTGAGAAGTCGGTGGAAGAAGCCAAAATGGCCAAATAGGCGAAGGCGGCCGCCAGCAAAATCGCGGCGGCCAGCCTTGGCAGATTGGGCACACGCCATGGATACCGCGACTCGCGCGGCTGGGCTTGGTTACGTCGAGTCATCGAAGGGTCTCCTTACCCTGGTTGCTCGGTTTGGGCGCCCAGTCGCATTCGCGGTGGACGCCGCCGCTGTATGTGCTTACTTCCACTGCGAGAACACGGCGTCGGCGGCCGCTTGATAGCGAGCCGAGGCGGCATTCGATTTCTTCACCAGGAAGTCGGCGAGTGAAGGCTTGGCGGGTAGCGCCACGACCGGTGTCAGTGATGGTGCCGCCGACGATTTGTTGGTGGCCACGCTGACCGAAGCTGGAACACTGACAGACGACATCGAGGGAGCTGGAACACCGGAACGCAACGCAGTCGCCGGCGGCGCTTCGCCTTCGCCCGAACCAGAGGTGCCACCGGTCGTGCCACCATCGGTCGTGCCGCCGCCCGTCGTACCACCGTTGGTTGTTCCACTGTCGGTCGTGCCACCGCCCGTCGTACCGCCATTGGTTGTTCCACCATCGGTCGTGCCGCCGCCCGTCGTGCCGCCGTTGGTTGTTCCACTGTCGGTCGTTCCGCCGCCTGTCGTGCCGCCGTTGGTTGTTCCACCACCGGTCGTGCTACCGCCGTTGGTTGTTCCACTGTCGGTCGTTCCACCGCCCGTCGTGCCGCCGTTGGTTGTTCCACCACCGGTCGTGCTACCGCCCGTTGTGTTCGACGGCGGGGTGGCGACAGGTTGGAAGTTAAAGCTGTTGGGATGGCCGAAGATACGGTACGTTGTTGCGCCGTCAGCCGTATCAAGCACGCGGACTCGAGGGTCGCTGATCGCGACGGTGGCGGTCTGTTCCGTTCCGCCCGTCGGAGTAACTCGGATTTCCAACGAGTTGGCGGGCGAGGTGGCGTTACGAAG
>JBJTOW010000423.1:0-7483 GCA_046074805.1 Planctomycetota bacterium
AATGTCGGGCGTCGACTCTGTGGAAGTCAAAATTGTGATGGACCCGCCGTGGACGCCGGCGAAGATGAGTGACTCGGCCCGCGACCAACTGGGTATTTTTTAGTCTCGGGGCGTCCATCCGTCGTAATTGGAAACTACGCGCCAAAGCCTGATGAACAGGCGGCCGATGAAGGTCGTCTGCTTCGAGTATGTGACTGGAGGCGGCGCCTACGAGAATCCGGCGCTGTTTGATCCTGGCGGCAGCTTCCTTCGTGAAGGCGCTGCGATGCTCCTCGCCGTGCTCGCCGATTTGCGGCGAGTGCCAGGTGTCTCCCTTCGAGTTCTTCGCGATCGTCGATTGGCGAATCTCAAACTGCCCATTGGCGAGTCGGTGGATGTGGCTTCCGCTGTCGAGTTCGTAACGCAGGTCGCTCGCGAGGCGCGGCTCGCCGATCGCGTATTCCTCATCGCCCCCGAATGTGGAGGCGTTTTGGGCAAGTGCATCGATGCCATTGAGGCGGCAGGTGGCACGCCACTGACTCCGTCGGGCGAACTGGTTCGAATCGCGAGCGATAAAAATGAGACAGCGAGGTGCCTCAACGCTGCTGGCGTACCAGTGCCGTTTGGCATCTGTTTGGGGCCTGGTGAGGCTTTGCCAAGGGACTTCACCTATCCGGCCGTCCTAAAACCGGCGGATGGAGCCGGCTCGGCCGACGTTCGTTTGATTCCCGCGTGGCGATCTAGCTTGGCGACGCCGTTTAGCGACGGGCAGTGGCGGCTGGAACGCTTCATGCCGGGACGGGCGGCGAGTGTTTCGGTGCTGGCGATCGACGGCAGCCTGAGTTGCTTTCCACCATGCTGGCAACATCTGTCGGATGACGGCCGCTTCGAGTATCGAGGTGGCGCGACACCGATTCCCCGGTGGGCGTCGGTTCGAGCGGAAGCCTTGGCGCGAGCGGCGGTGGCCGCTTTGCCGCCATCGAGCGGCATTTTTGGGTTCGACGTGGTGCTTGCCGAATCGCCGACAGGGCAACCTAGCTCAGCGACGACAACAGAAACGATTGACGGAAATGACAACTCGACAACCGGTCGTTTTTTTCCGGGCGATGTTGTGATTGAAGTGAACCCACGGCTTACGACTTCCTATTTGGGGATCCGGCGGTTATTGGTCGACAATCCAATGGAGGTGCTGCTGACTGGTCGCATTCCCGCTCTTTGGCGGCTGGCGACATCGGTATCGCCCGAGTCCCCGATCGTTTTCACCGCCGAAAAGCTCACCCGGATCAATCGGGAGGAATAACGCATGGCGTCGATCGTTCCACGAAATCCGGACATGCAAGCGGTCATCCGCGATCATTACTCGGCGGCCGACATCCGTGCGGTTCGCGAACTGCTCGACCGACATGGCACGTTGGCAATGCGGCCGCTGGCCTCGGGGCTGTTTTCAGCGGCAGTCACCACCGAGTTTTCAGAGGGCACGAATTACCACGCTGCTTGGGTACGCGACAATGTCCATGTCGCGTTCGCGCATTTGGCGAATAGGCGGCCATCGGTGGCGTTGGCCGCTTGGCGGGCTTTATCTCGGTTCTTTGCCACACAGCGCGGCCGTTTCGAAGCCGTCATCTCCTGCCCAGAGATAAAAGTTGTGCCACAACGCCGGCCACACATCCGTTTTGACGGCGAGCGGCTGGAGGAACTCGACCAGAAGTGGTCCCATGCTCAGAACGACGCGCTCGGCTATTTCCTCTGGTTGGGCGCTCGACTGCTGCTTGCCGACGTATTGCGACCGTCGGACCTTGATGCCGATGACTGGCGGACTCTTGCCCTTTTCCCGCCCTATTTTCGGGCCATTGAGTATTGGCGGGATGAGGATAACGGACATTGGGAAGAGGCGGCCAAAATCGAAGCGTCAAGTATCGGTGTCGTGGTCGCCGCTTTGCAAGCGTGGCGAACCATCGCGGAGCAGGTCGCGATACCGTTTGCGTTGGGGGAGTTGGAGTTTCTGATCCGCCAGGGCGAAGAGGCGTTGACGACAATCCTGCCGGCGGAATGCGTGCAACGGGAAGAAGGCCGGGCGCGGGACGCTGATGCGGCGCTGCTGTTTCTTGTTTACCCACTGGAGTTGCTGACTGATGCGATGGCGGACATGATCGTGGAGCGAATCGAAGGTCGTTTGCGCGGGCCAATTGGCGTCAGACGCTACCTGGGCGATTCCTTCTACTGCCGGGATTACGAGCGATTGATCGCTGCTGGTGGCGATGACCCGACTCGTGACTTTAGCGACGACATGGAGGGCCGGAACTCGCTCCTTCGCGAAGGCGAAGAGGCCCAGTGGTGCATCTTTGATCCGATTATGTCCGTGGTTTGCGGGAAGAGATTTCTCCGCACCGGCGAACGACAGTGGCTGCGGCGACAATTCGAATATCTGAACCGATCGCTTGCGCAAATCACTGCTGCGGACCCGCCGCGGTGTCGCGCTTTTCAGTGCCCCGAGCTCTACTACATCGAAGACGGACAGTGGCGCACAAGCCGGGCTACTCCCTTATTGTGGACCCAGGCGAATCTCTGGACCGCGCTGGAGGTTGCGGACGCTTCCGCTGCCACCTTCTCGGCCGCGAATCCGGCGGCCGGGAGTTGAACATTGCCGCTGGCAATTCGCTATCCGAGTTCCTGGACAACGCCGCGGTTTTCGAGGATGTAGCGTGGCCGCCCCGAAAAATCCAGGAAAGATTGCGCGGGGTCGATGCCCAGGTGGCGGTAGATGGTCGCCAAGACGTTTTCTGGGCGGTAAGGGCGGTCTTGGGGGACTTCGCCCTTTTCCGACGAAGAGCCGATAATCTGTCCCATCCGTAGACCGCCACCGGCCAGCAGCACGCTCATAACACTCCCCCAGTGGTCGCGTCCAGCCGATTTGTTGACACGCGGAGTACGCCCGAATTCGCCCATCGCCACGACAAGAACATCGCGGTCAAGTCCTCGTTCTTCCAGGTCGCTGATCAGAGCCGCGATTCCGCGGTCGTAGTCCGGTCCTTTCTTCTCCATCGCCGATTTGATCTGAGTGTGGTCGTCCCAGCCGCCAACTCGGACCGTAACGAAGGTGACGCCGGCTTCAACCAGTCGCCTGGCGAGCAGCATCCCCTGGCCGCTGCTGTTGCGGCCATATCGGTCTCGGGTTCGTGAATCCTCGGCGGCGATGTCGAACGCGGCGCGGGCCTTGCCGCCCGCAACCATTTCGTACGCCTCGCGCGTGAACTGATCGATCGATTCCGTGACGCCCTGAGTGTCGAGCACACGGCGCTGGTTGTCGAAGGCGGTGAGCAACGATCGGCGGTCATCGAGTCGTTCGAGGTTGAGGCCACTCGTTAACGCAAGGTTGTTGACTTGAAAATTCTCCGAGGCCGGGTCGGACTCGGTGCGGAACGGGCCGAATTGTTTCCCGAGATACGCTGGTCCACCGAACCGCATAGCTTGGGGAATCGATACGAATGCGGGCAGGCCGCCATCGTTCGCCCCGCGGAGTTTCGCGGTGATCGAACCGGCGCATGGCATGTCGTTTTCGCGGCGTTGTGGATCGCGCAAATAGTAGCCGGTCTGAGTCAGATGGGCCGAAGTGCCATGGCTGCTCGAAGCGTGCGTCACCGAACGGATGATCGCCAGTTTGTCCGCGATTTTCGCCTGCTCCGACATCAGTTCGCAAAACCGTTCGCCAGCGATCGCCGTCGGAACGCTGCCCAGTGGTCCGCGGTATTCCTCCGGCGCGTCCGGCTTCGGATCGTAAGTTTCGAAGTGCGTGGGGCCACCCGCCAACTCGACGAAAATAACAGCGGTCCGACGCGACTGGCCAGCGTCGGCCGGCTGGCTTGATTCAGCCGCCTGGGCCCGGCGTCGCAGGAGTTCGGGAAGGGTCAGTCCGCCGAGCGCTAGCACACCAACCTGGAGGGCATGGCGACGATCGACACGGGTGAGCGAGAACGGGGCGCAATCCGAGTTGTCCATGCTCAGTAAACTCCTGGTGACCAAAATCCATATAATCAACGTTTGGCGATGAGTTGATTTATCGGCCGTTCGCCTCTGCGTGTCAAGCGAACTCGGGTCTTGACGCTCGTGGACTGACAGCCATTTAGGTGGCCAGGATTTCGGATGTCGGCGTGGTCTTCGCTTGGCGGTTCCACTTGGCGGCGAGCGTTGCGAGAATCGCGGTGAGCGATTCTCGACGGAAAACAACTGGGGAGATTGTCTATGGCGGCACCGGTAGAGCACGCGAATCTGGAAGCGGCATTTCGGCATGTGTTCCAGGTGATGAGATCCCAAAACCACAGTTTCCAGCTGGAGTTGAGCGATGCGGCGACCCGGCGTGTTTTGGTCTCGATTCTTGATCAAGCCCAGGTTTTTCAGACGGACCTTTTTGGGTTGTGTGTTGTATTGAGCCAGCCTTTGGAGGCTGATCAAGGGCAGCTAGTCGAACACGCGACGAAGCTCAAAATGCTCGGTTTTAACGATATCAGTGACGATGGTGCGACGCGGTTCTGTATCCGATGTGATGGCGATTCGATCAAGGCAGGCCAAATTGTCCAGACTGTGTTGCATGAGGTTTACGGGCGGTCGCCTGCTGATTCCCTTGTCGTGACCACGACCGACTACGGCACGGTATCCGCGTACCAACGTCTACGTTGGCTTGTTCTGCAGGCGATTCGGCGACGAGACACGGTGTTGCCGGAGTCGGCGTTGATCCGGGATTTTTTGGCGCGAAGCACGCAGATGCGGGAACAATCGCGGTCACTCACGCGGCGTTTAGAACAGTTGACGGCCGCTCAGACCGAGCACCAAGAAATGGAAGGGCGGCTCGCACAGCAGCGCCTGGATCTGAAGGCGGCCGACGCTTCCATCGATCGGCTATCGCTGCCGCTGGGCAAAGCCGCCTTTATGGCTTGCCTATCGGGCCTTGTTTCGCGGACTCGCGATTACGACGAGCGTTTGGCCTTGCATGACGCCATCATGGCTTTGCAAGTGGAACACGGCGCGTTGGCGCCGAGTCCAAGTGCCGGTTTCCTTGCCAAGACGAAGGCTGTCGCCCAGCAGTTGGCGGTTATGGGAAAACTGAAGCTGGAGGAATTCAAAATCTCGGGAGTCGAGACTTCACTGGGCCGGAAGTTGATCGCGGAGAATCGAGACGCCGAATTGGAGTGTCCAGCGACGTCTCAGGTTTTGGGCGAGTTGCAAACGCTGCGGTTGGAACGTCGGACTCGCCTGGATCATTGCGCGGCGACGCAGGCTCTCCTGGATTCCCGAAAGCAAGACCGGGGGGCCGCCTTGGGCCTGGATTTTTCTGGTCATGGCCGGGAATTCGTCACGGCGATTCGCGAGTGCCAGCAGCAAGCCCAGGCTTTGGCAACGCAAATCCAGGAAATCGAAGAGCAGTTCATCCACCAGTTGCCCTACGAGTCGACTGAGGCTACCGGGACACTCCTGGGGGATCTTGTGGAAGGCTTACGCGCGTTGAAGCGTCAAGCCGATTCGCAGGCTGCCAATGCGAGTGCCTCCACGGCGGCGACGCGGGCGACCGCGAACTCGGCTCAGACGGTGTCGAACTCCGCTCCGGCCCCGTCTTACGGCGCCGGTCCCGCGGTGTCGACCGGAGTCGTTGGCGCGTTGGCGAATCTAAAGTCGGCCGTTTCCCAGCCCAGCCAGCTGCAAAACGCGATCAACGCGAAACTTTCGGATCTATCGGCGGCGGTCCGCAACTCGAATCATTCCGGTGAGTTGGCAAGGACCGTGATCGATTCAGCTTATACGGGAAAAACCAATGACATGGCTGACGAGGCAAGTTTCGCTCAATGCCGTCGGGCGCTTAACTCGCATGGCGTGGACTCAGCCAGTTTGCGGCTGCTTTTCAATTCGGGAGTGGCGAGTTCCTTGGCTGGACGGCCTGTATGGCATGTCGCGCTGACGGATCACGAGGCGATCCAGATCGCAGTCGCTACGAGTGGCGTGGAAATCAATCGGGCTCCACTCGAAGCGATCGACTGGGAATTGAAGCCCAACGACAGGCAAAGTGGCTTGATGGCTTGGCGCTGCGCGATCTCCGACCAAGACCCGCTCAGCGGAATCTTTGCCAACAGCGAAGACGTGGCTACCGTTTCGGAGGCCATGGGGAGGACGTTTTACGTCGCTGGTCGGGCGTTGTTCGAGGCGGACGCCTATCGTCGCGCTCAATTGCTTTTGTCCCGTGTCGCGGCTGATTGTTCGTCGGGCCCGGATGCCGCCAATTTGATCGAGGCGATGGGACGCGGGCCAACAGCCGCTGTCACCCTTTGTCGCGGCGCGGCGGGGGACGATGTCGATGGCGAGCATACGGAGGTGGAATCGGTCGACGGCTACTTGCAACTTGACGCGCGCGGCCTTGAGTTCACGCCAGTGCCATTTGTTTCGGCAAACTACCTGCGAGTGCCGCCGGAACGAGTGCTAAACTTCGCGAGGAAGACAGGACAGTTTCCCGCAGCCATGATCAAGGCGGCGAAAGCGAAGCGAGCGGCGGGCAGCGCGCTGCGTTCCGCCACTCGGCTGGCCACTTTTCTCAGCGACGATCCAGGGCTCGACTTCGGAATGCGAGTGGCGGGGAACGCCGCGTCGTCGGCGCTGAATCACAGTTCCAAACTGGGGCCGAGGCCGCAAAACCGCATTGTTATGTTGGTCCAGATAGACGGTGAAAAACAACGTCTGAACTTCGATGCCAGTGGCGATCGCCGCGAGGAAATCGAGCAGGTCGCCAGTGCGTTCTGCGAGCAAGCGGAGGCGTTCCGCGAGCGATTCGGACGAAATGTCGGCGCCGCGAAATCGAACGCGTTGTCGCCGTCTTCAACACCGTCGCCACTTTCAACACCGTCATCAAAGCCACCTTCCACCGTGTCAGTGGAGGCGTCCCCAACAGCCAACTCGCCCACGACGCCACCGATGACGAAAGTCGTTGGATGCCCTAAATGCAACTCGAAACTCCGGGTTGGCAAGCCTGGTGTCGTTGGTTGTCCGAAATGTGGTTCCAAGATTCGTGTGGCGGAAAACCTTTTCAATCCGGGAGGTCCGTAGGTCATGACGATACCGCAAAACCCTGTGAAGAAAGGCGTCGCCGGTAAGGATTTGTTGACGCTCGGCGCGGCCGCTGTCGCTGGCGCGGCGGCTGGTGCGATTGTCACCCGCGCCGCGATGGCCGGCGAAGCTGGATCGGCCATGGCGGCTCACCCGGGCACGACAGCGAAACTTCCCAACCAAGCCTTGGACACGGATGGCGATGGCATTCTGGACGCCGTCGCGATCGATTCCGACGGAGATGGAGCGTACGACGCGGTCGCCGTCGATACCGATCAGGATGGCGTGATTGACGCCATGGCAATGGATACCAATCAAGACGGCGTCGTCGACGCCGTTGGCGTCGCCCGGGATGGCGACGGCGTAATGGATGCCGTGGCAGTGGATCAAGATCAAGACGGCGTCGTCGACGCCGTTGGGA
>JBJTOW010000424.1:0-3770 GCA_046074805.1 Planctomycetota bacterium
GGACCTTGCCCATGTGCATGAAGTTGCGATTGAGCCACTCGTTGTTGTGGGCGAAATTGTGGATCTGATCCGGCATCACCCGGTCGCGCATCATGTGGGCGTGATCGACTCGGGCCGACGCCTCTTGCTGCCACGCGCCATCGTCGTAGCGTTTAAGTCCCGAGAAAATGTGGCCGCTCATGTGCCACATGTGGGCGATGCCCGGGCTCGTCTGGCCACACAGAGCGGCCGATCCAAGCGCCTTTTCGTTCTTTTCGTAATCCCACAGATGGATCCGGTAATGATGAGCCGGATGCATCGGATCGGCGGCGAAAATCTCGCTCAGTAAAGCGTCGATCGCCAGATAGCTGGTGATCGGAATACCGGCGTCGCGATTCCGCCAAAGCCGCAAAGCGACGATCGCCTTCGCTTCCAGATCGTCTGGGTACTTGTAGAGGATCTTCTCCATCGAACGCGTGAACGCTTCGTGGCGTTCTTTGTTCTTCGCCTTGTCGGCGGAGAGGAATTTATCGAGCGCGTCGATGTAAAGCTGTTCGCGGTCGCTCGCCTTGTCCTTCCGTTTCACCGCTTCGACGATGAATCCTTTCGCCCGTTTCTCATTGTCGAAGTTCGCCATCGCCATGCCCCAGTAGGCGATCGCGCAGTCCGGGTCGAGCGCCGCCGCCTGGCGGAACGAACGCTCGCTTTCGAAATACCAGAACCCGTGCATCTGACCCATCCCCTGCTCGATGAACTTCTGCGCATCGGGGTTCTTGGTCGTCGCCGGGAACTTGATCTTCGGCATCCCGGCCATCAGATAAGCCGCTTGGCGAGCGCCCTCGTTGAAAACCTCGCCGTGGTAAGAATGTCCCGGCAACGGCCCCTTGGGCAGTTGATTTTCCGCTGGCTTGGCATCAGCCGGTTTCGGGTCGGCCGGTTTCGGGTCAGCCGGTTTCGGGTCAGCCGGTTTGGCGTCGGCTGGTTTCGGTTCGGCTGGTTTCGGGTCAGCTGGTTTCGGGTCAGCTGGTTTCGCCTCCGCCGGTTTGGCTTCAGCCGGTTTGGCATCGGCCGGCTTCGGCTCGGCTGGTTTGGCTTCGGCTGGCTTAGCTTCGGCTGCCGGGGCGGCATCCTGAGCGACGGCGGTCAGGTGCAGAGCGGGTGTGGCCAAGCCGACGGCGCCAGCGGCCAAGCAACGAGCGGCGAGAGACAGGTATCGCATGAGTGGGCAGCTTTGTCTCGGAAGAGCGTATTGGAGGCGACTCCGTTCCGGTAGGGCCGGCCGTGATCCATGATGGCCGACAGCGAGCGATCGCTATCTCAGGGTTTTAGCTGCCGAATCGCGGGTTTGCAAATTCGCAGCTAGGTGAAACCGGATCTAGCGGCTCGAACGGGCCCCGACAGATGGCACACCGACAAAAGGGAAAAACAAAAAACGGCACTGTCGACCGCGTGAGGCCGAAGTGCCGTTTGGATCGGTTTTCGTCTCGATTCGTCAGCCGTAAGGCGGCTACCGACGACCGTGGTTATTCGAGGATCATGTCGTCGACCGTGCGGCCGGACGGGATCATCGGCAAAACGTGTTCCTGGTAAGGCACTTCAACATCCAGCACGAACGGTCCTGGATAATTGATCATCTCCTCCAACGCACCGACGAGGTCGGACTTGCGGCTGACCGAGGCCGCCGCGCACCCGTAGCCCTTCGCGATGGCGACAAAATCGGGGTAGCGCTGCGTGGCGTAGATACTGTCCCCCTTGCCGCACGCTTCGGCATGGTCGATCGGACCCAGGTAGGTGTGGGCGCGGTTGCCCGAATGGAATCGGTCTTCCCACTGCACGACCATCCCCAGGTGCTGGTTGTTGAGCAACAGGACCTTCACCGGCAACTTTTCACAGTGCAACGTCGCCAACTCCTGAATGTTCATCTGGAAGCTGCCATCGCCGTCGATGTCGACCACCAGGGCATTGGGATGAGCGGCCTGGACACCCATGGCGGCCGGCAAACCGAACCCCATGGTGCCCAACCCCGAGCTTGACATCCACGTCCGCGGTTCGCGGAACTTGAAGAACTGGGCGGCCCACATCTGGTGCTGGCCGACGCCAACCGTGATGTAAGTTTCCCGTTCGCTTGATAAGCGAGACAGTTCAGCGATCGCATGCTGCTGCAGAATGCCCTCGAATCGGTCGTCGTAACGGAACGGGCGTTCCCGCTTCCACTGATGCGTCTGCCGCACCCATGCGGAAATGTCCTCGGGCGCTTCGACGATCTTGTTCAATTCGTCGAGCGCGAACTTGACGTCGCTGACAATCGGGATGTGCGCCGCCTTGTTCTTGTTCAGCTCGGACGGATCGATGTCGATGTGCACGATCTTGGCGTGCTTCGCGAACTCGGCCAGTTTCCCCGTGACGCGATCGTCAAACCGCACGCCCACGGCGATCAACAGATCGCAGTCGCGGACGGCCCAGTTCGCGTAAACGCTGCCGTGCATGCCGAGCATATCGAGCGAAAGCGGATCCTCGTTGGGAAACGCGCCAAGCCCCATGACGGTCATGGTGCAAGGAATACCGGTCCGGCGAATGAATTCACGGAGCGAATTGCTGGCCCCTGACGCGATGATGCCGCCGCCAGCGTACACCAGCGGCCGCTTGGCCAGCTTGATCGCCGCCGCCACTTGCCGAATCTGCTCGGGCTGCGCCCGCCGCGTAATCACCCGATAGCCCGGTAGATTCATCGGCTCGGACCAATTCGGTCGGCACTGAGCCAACTGGACATCCTTGGGCATGTCGATCAGCACGGGGCCAGGACGCCCCGTCGTGGCGATATGGAACGCTTCCTTCATCACCCGCGCGATATCGTTGACGTTCGTCACCAAGTAATGGTGCTTAGTGATGCCGCGGCAGATCTCGACGATCGGCGTTTCCTGGAAGGCGTCCGAGCCAATGACAGGGGTCGGAACTTGGCCGGTGATCGCGATCAGCGGGATGCTGTCCAGCTTGGCGTCGGCGATACCGGTCACGAGGTTCGTCGCTCCGGGACCACTGGTTGCCATCACGACACCCGGCCGGCCCGTCGACCGCGCGTAGCCTTGAGCGGCGAACGTGCCACCCTGTTCGTGCCGCGGCAGGATGGTGCGAATGCGGTCGGCGTACCGTGTGAGCGATTGGTGCATCGGCATGCTGCACCCGCCGGGGTACGCGAATAGTACCCGTACGTCGTGATCCACCAGCGATTTTACGAGGACATCGGCGCCGGTCATCAGTTCCGTACTTGGGGGCACACTCACGCTTGTCATAAAAATCGCTCCTTACCACAACAGTATCAAGGGCGGTTCCCGACGTCTCGCCCGCCACTTGGCGGAGATAGGACGGGTCGCTAGTCCGTCCTATTGTGCCGCGCGGTCAGGAAAAGTCCAAGGGCTACGTTCGGCTCTTCACCGCTTTTCCCGAATGTGCCAGGGATTACGATGGTAGCGAGGGCCGCCGTCCGAGCCACCTTATTCGCACCCCGTTTACCCGTGATTTTCGCCTCGATTCACCCCTGTTCTTCGCGGTGCTCCCCGCGACGACCCGCCAGCGAAAGTCGCCAAACTCGTGCGAGCAAGCTACGTTGAGGATGAGAGGCTGGAGGCTGGAGGCTGGAGACTGGAGGAAAGAGGGCCTGAATCCCATCTTCGATGGATGGATTTGACTCCGGACGACCATCGATGAGGACAATCGAATCAGTTCCAACTCCCATCACCCATCACCCGCCACCCATCACCCGCCACCCATCACCCGCCACCCGTCACTTCCCA
>JBJTOW010000425.1:0-3392 GCA_046074805.1 Planctomycetota bacterium
GGTTAAGGAATACGCGGCTGACGGCAAATTGCTCAAGGAGTTTAAGACCGATCTCGAAGAACTCGGCGGGCGCAAAGCGGAAAACTGGCCATTCACGGCGATTCGCCTGGAAAACAATCGCACCCTGGTCAATCTGACCCACGGAAACAAGACCGTCGAGCTGGACGCTGAAGGCAAAGTCGTCTGGCAAATCAGCAACGACGACTTTCCACAGGAGCGTCCGTTCGTCGATCCGTGCGGTGGGCAACGACTGCCAAACGGCAACACGGTCATCGCGAGCTACGGCACGAAGAAGGCGATCAAGGTTTTTGAAGTGACGCCCGAGAAGAAGATCGTGTGGACGTACACCGGTCCGCATCGCGCACACGAGATCCAAATACTTACTACCAATGGCCAACCGGTGGCGGGCAAACCGATGAAGTAGATTGCCCTTTCGCCGACGCTCGCCGCCAACCGGCGAGCGACGGTGTCGCAAGATGACCGGACGGTCGGAAACGGCCCGCGTTCAGCGATCGGCGTTCAGCGGTCGGCTTTTTCGCGCGGGCCGCTTTTCGCACCCCGGTCTTGGCGGGTAACCTCATCTTGTCGCGCTTTCTGGCACTGAATCATCGTTCCCCGTTTCCTCTGAGGTTTTGAGCGCCATGCCCACTGTTGGTCCCTTCACCACCGTCCGCCACGACATCGCGGGAGTGCCAGTCGCCGAGTTGGCCAAGCGTTATGGAACGCCGACTTACGTCTACGATTCGGCCAAGATTGTTGAACGTATTCACGACCTGCGTAAGTTCGACGTGATTCGCTTCGCCCAAAAGGCCTGCTCGAACATCGCGATCCTGGCCTTGGCCCGCAAGCATGGCGTGGTGGTCGATGCCGTCAGCGCTGGCGAAATCCACAGGGCGCTCGCCGCTGGCTACTCGGCCCATGGCGATCCGCACCCCATTGTGTACACCGCCGACATCTTTGACCGCGAGTCGCTGGACCAAGTCGCGGCGCTGAAACTGCCGGTCAATGTCGGCTCGCCCGACATGCTCGACCAACTCGCCGAACGCTTGCCCGGAGCCAATGTCACCCTGCGAATCAATCCCGGATTCGGACATGGGCACAGTCAAAAGACGAATACGGGCGGCGAGCAGTCGAAACACGGCATTTGGCACGAGCAGCTCGGCGATTGCTTGCAGCGGTGCGATCGTCACGGACTGGCGATCACCGGCATCCACATGCACATCGGATCAGGAACTGACCTTGAGCATTTAGCGCAAGTCTGTGGCGCGTTGGAGAAGGCGGTGGTGGAAGTCGGCCGCAGCGTGACAACGATCAGCGCCGGCGGTGGCCTGCCCGTCCCGTACCATTCGCGCCAAACCTATGTTGACCTCGATCAATACTTCGCGTTGTGGGATGCTTCGCGGAAACGCTTAGAACAAAAACTGGGCCACGCTCTGCGATTGGAAATCGAGCCGGGGCGCTATTTGGTCGCGGAAAGCGGCTACCTGATCACGGAAATCCGCGCCGTGAAACAGCAAGGCAACAACACGTTTTATCTGCTCGACGCCGGTTTCAACAATCTCGCCCGGCCTATCCTTTACGGCTCGTACCATCCGATGTCGATCGCGTATGCCAACGGTGGCAGCGCCGAACCGCCGCATCGCGATGTGGTGGTCGGCGGACCGCTGTGCGAGTCCGGCGATATTTTCACCCAGGAGGAAGGTGGGTTCGTCTGCCGCCGCTCGTTGCCGCAGGCCCAAGTCGGCGACTATCTCGTGCTTGAATGCGCTGGAGCCTACGGCTTCGTCATGGCCTCGAATTACAACTCGAAGCCGCTTGCCGCCGAAGTTCTCGTGGCTGGCGGCCACCCCCACTTGATCCGCGCCCGACAGACTTTCGCCGACCTGATCCATGGTGAAATGATTCCCGCGCTGTAACGCGTTCTGTGTCCGCGGTTTCCCAGGGAGTGTCCTTCATGCGCACGTTGCCTCTGATCCTTGGTGTCGTGCTTGGACTGGGATTGGCTTGGGGAACCGCTGACCGCGGCTCGCGGGCGCCGGCTGCCGAAGCGGGCCCCGATTTTGATCGGGAGATCGCTCCCCTGATCGCGCGGCGCTGCGCTGAATGCCACAATGCGGACGAGTCCAAAGGTGGGCTTGACCTCACCGCGAAGGCGAAAGCCTTGGGCGGCGGCGAGAGCGGCCGCGCGATTCTTGCGGGCAAGTCGAACGAAAGCCTGCTCTGGCAGCGGGTCGACGCGAATGAAATGCCGCCGAAGCATCCGCTGCCCGCGGCGGAAAAAGCGTTGTTGAAAACATGGATCGACGCTGGCGCCGCGTGGAACGCCGATCGGATCGATCCGCTCCGCTACAGCGGCGACCGACGCGCTGGCTATGACTGGTGGTCATTGCAGCCGCTTCGAGTTGTCCCGCCGGATGCCTCGCTCAAGACCGTGTCGCCAATCGACGCGTATCTCGAAGCCGCCCGACTCGTCAAGGGACTGACGGCATCTCCGCCGGCCGACGCGGCCGTCCTCGCCCGCCGCATCCATTTCGATCTGCTCGGCCTGCCACCCAACGCTGAAACGCTTGACGATGTCGACGCTTCGACCCCGGATGCTTACGTGCGTCTGGTTGATCGTCTCCTTGCCCAGCCGGCGTTCGGCGAGCGTTGGGGCCGTCATTGGCTGGACGTCGCTCGGTTTGGCGAGAGCGATGGTTTCGAGTACGACCGACTGAGACCGCAGGCTTGGCCCTACCGGGACTGGGTGATTCGCGCCATGAACCAAGATTTGGCGTACGACGAATTCGCTCGGTTGCAAATCGCCGGCGACGTGCTCCATCCGAACGACCCGGCCGCAATCGCGGCAACTGGATTCCTAGTGGGAGGCGCGTTCGACGGACTGGTGCCGGCCGGCGACATGATGCGCCAGATCATGCGGCAGGATGAATTGGAAGACTTGGTTGGCACGTTGACGCAGACATTTCTCGGCTTGACCGTCAACTGTGGCCGATGCCACGACCACAAATTCGACCCGATTCCGCAAGCCGACTATTTCCGCGTGGCATCGGCGTTAGCGGGGGTGAGGCGTGGCGAGCGGCCGTTGCCCGCCTCCGTCGACAATCGTGCGGTTGAACAGCGACTCGCGGAACGCGGGAAACAATTGAGCGATCTGGAGGAAAATGCGCGTCGCGAGGTCTTGAGACGGCGGGCGAACGCCGAACCCGCCGAACCAACGGCGGGCAAGGACGGTGTCCCGGCCACTCGCCCAATACTACCCCCCGCTCCAATTGCCGCCTGGGATTTTCAAAGGGGACTGCGTGACCTCGTGGGAACCGCCCATGCGCAGCCGCAGGGTGGCGCCACTCAAGACGGTCAAGGTCTCTCGGTCGACGGCAAACAATCGCACGCCC
>JBJTOW010000426.1:0-7595 GCA_046074805.1 Planctomycetota bacterium
GCTAACTCGTCCAGCCTATCCAGCGATTCCAACTCATCCGGTTCCCAGGCCAAACGGCGGATCTTGATGCCTTTGGGGGATGCCACCGAGGCGCTCGACACGTTTTATCCGTACTTCCGATTGCTCGAAGCGGGCTATGACGTGGTGGTCGCTGGTCCCGAGGCACGGCTCTACCACACGGTGCTGCACGAGATTCCACCCGACTCGACCATTCCCTGGGACATCACGCAGGAACGGCCCTGCTACTTCATTCGAGCGACACTGGCCTTCCGCGACGCGGTCGGGGCCGACTTCGCCGGACTGTTCATCTCCGGTGGACGCGCCCCCGAGTACATCCGTTACGACAAGGATCTGTTGCGGGTAACGCGGGAGATCCATTTGGCGGGAAAGCCTATCGCCTGCGTCTGTCACGGGATCGAGATTCTGACCGCCGCCGACTGTATTCGTGGACGTCGCGTCACGACGGTCGCCAAGTGTGCGCTCGACGCCGAGCAAGGAGGCGGGACTTACGTTAACAGCGAGACGGTGCTGGATGGCAACATCGTCACCGCCAGAACTTGGCACGACAACGCGCCGCTGATGCGCACCTTCCTGAGCATGCTCGAGAACCGAGGTTAGGCCATATGAACGATTTCGAGTGGCTGCAGGACGCGCGGCAACGCGACCCGTTGAGTTTCGATGATGCGGAACTACGCGACGCTCGTCGGCGGATGAGCGAATCGCCCGAGTTGTGCGAAATGATCCTCGGTGATCCGACGCTCGCGCCACTGGCTGAACGGATCATGAGTCTGCCAGATCACGCTTCGGCTTCTCACTCGGTCGAGGTCCATCGCGCGACGAACCGTTCGGTCACCCTGCCCCGTATCGTCGCCGCTTTCGCGATCGCTCTACTAATCGCGGCGGCAACACTCTGGCGCGCCTTCTCGGCAGCGACGCCCACGAACCCCGACTCGAACACTGACACCGCCACCGGGACCGCCACCGCCGCCCCGGAAAAGTCGTCTGACTCGAAAGCCAGCGATCAAGCAAGCGCAACTGCGACGGCGGCGAATCTTTCCGCCCAGGCTACGGCGAATCCGACACCGGCAGACAGTACCGCCGCCCCAAGTGGCGCCGCTCCGAATGACACCGCTCCGAATAGCGCCGCTCCGAATAGCGCCGCTCCGAATGACACCGCTTCTAACACCGCCGCTCCAAACACGGCTACGTTACATGCAGCGGGGCCGAATCCAGCCGCACCGAACACAGTTACAAACGCAGCGACAAACACGGTGCCTGCATCGGCGGGCGCTGCGGGACGAACCGGCACTCCAGTCACCCCGACTGCCGGCGCAATCGCTGGTGCCTCACCCGTTTCTTCACCGGCCGCCTCACCCGTCACCGCGCCGATGGCAGTGCCCGAACCGGCTCCCGAGTTACCGCCATGGCAAGCAGTACTCGATTCGAAAGAAGCGCCGCCGTCGTTCACGTCCCTCTGCTGGGACGGGTTTGATGCGAAGTTGGCGTTGCCAACTCGGGAGACGCTTCAACAGTGGTTCGAGCCGGTTCCCGGCCATGGACTGCGGTTGACCGACACGCGGTTGCCGAACGGCCGTTGCGGCAGCTTTGAAGGGGTGATGCGGTTACGGGCGCCACTAGGGGAAGATCGGGTGATCCGCATGGCGCTCGACAACTTTCCGCGCCTGCAGCTCCACTTCTTCGCCGGAGATGAGGGCGTGAGTTTCGTGTGGTCGCAAGACGATCCGCAGTGGTCGGTATACGCGGTGCGACGCGATCCGGCGACGCGGTTGGCTAGTGATTGGCGCCTGATCGCCAACGACGCGGGACGTGCGCGTCGGGCCGAGTTTCGGTCGGGAGGCCCCTGGGAACTGCGTTACCACGAGGGTCGCGTGAAGATCAGCCGCGGCGACATCGTCGTCGTCCATGCGCCGCTGGCCGAGGCCCCAACGGACGTGGTCTGGCAAGGCCGCGCGACGTTTTACGGGCTTGCGTTGGCCCGCACCAGCGACGCGCCCGCGATCGCTCGAAATTGGCCTGAGCACGAGGAAGGTTGGGACGAAGCGGCCCCTGCGGCTGCCGATTCCCCCAACGACTGGACCGCGCAACTGGCGGAGAACGCCACCTGGAGCCGAGACAGTGACGGCCTGTGGTGGCTCGAATGCGGTGGCGCCGCGAAAACGGGCTGGGTCGCGACACCCTTGCCTCAAGCCGGATTGCACGAGGTCGTTTTGCGATTGTCGGAAGTCAGTCCGGGAGGCGGCGTGTTTTTAGCGGGATCCGACAAGCTACCACGCCAAGTCCTGCGGGTAGTGCTCGACAAACGCACGGGTAAAAAAGCGTTCGCTTGGTGCGGCGACGACAACTTGGCTGAAGTGCCAGTTCCCGCCGTAGCCGACTCGACCGCGCCCTTCACCCACGACGAGCCCTGGGTGCGGCTCGTGGTGGGATGCGGATTGGTGCGCGCGTGGCAAAGCGGCGATGGACGCGACTGGGTGGAACTGCCCGCGCTCGCTCGTTATCCGACGCGCGGAATCAGCCACGTAGGTGTTCACCACGTGGGAGGGAAGGCGCCGGTCAAGGTCGGGCTGCGACAACTATGGATCCGGCCGCTCGCGGAACTCGCCGCCACCGCCGAGCCCCAGTTGGCCGCCAACACGATGGTCCGCGACGCCGCGAACCCCGCCGAATGGCGCAAGTTGGTGCAGGATACTCGTCCTGCGGACGTTGAGGAGCGTCGGTGGAAACGCGCCTGTGCCGCGGCGACACTCGGCTACGGCGCCGATCGCGACATAGCGCAGGCCGCGCTTGACGATTGGCTCGACGCGATCGACCCCGCGTTGCCCTTCGACCGTCATGTCCGGGTCCTCGCCGAGGCCGCCAGCTTGTTGGATTTGGCCGATCTGCCAGCGGTCGCCCAAGCGTTGGTCGGCCGTTTCCATCGGCTCGCCTGGACGATGTTCGAGGCCAATGGCGAGCCGCCACTGGCCGCGATTCGCCAAGTCTTTCAAGAAATGGCGTTCCGTCTCCGGCTCAACGATACGGCCTTCGAACCTCGAAATGTGCGGACCGATCTACTGCACGCGCTCTACAGCGAGCAATGGGAGGAGGCGATCGAGTTAGTCCGGCGATTGCGTTACTTCCACCAGCAAGCGCAAACGCCGTTGCTCGATTGGACCGATACGATCGCGCGGCGGGCGACTCCCGGCCGCGATGCGCCCGCCCCGGCCTCGGCGACGCCGGCCGTACGAGTGCCTCCGGAGCCGCGAATGCCCGCGGTCTTCCGTGGCTTTGGAGCGGTCGGTCGTCCGCGTCCTTGGTTGGAACGCCGCTCGCAGCGAACGCGCCAAGACGCGATTCGCGGCAAAGACGGTTGGATGCATCCGCTCAACGAGGAACTGGGCAAGGAAACCTACAACGCCCTCGCGGAACTCGACAGCCTCATTGGCGCCGCCGCCTATGACGACGCGGCGCGGCTGATCGCGCAGTTCGATCCGGCGCAAACCCCGGGCATAGCGCCGCTGGACGCCGACGACGAATTGCTGGCTTCGCTGCGGAGCGCGACCCGCTGGTTCGCCGCCGCGCATCCCGAGTTAGCCGACGCCATGCGGAAACAGTTCGACAAGGTTGCCCCGTTGCGTTTGCGGCCCGCGACTCGGAGCGGCGAACCAGCCGCCGTGGAGCTTGTCGCGCAGCAGTACGCTGGCACCGCGGCCGCCGCCGAAGCCCATCTTTGGCTCGGCGACCGCGCCTTGGCGGCGGGCGAATTCGGTCCCGCGCGGGCCGCCTATCGGCGGGCTCGCGAAGGCCTGTCCGCGACGCGATTACCAGCGCTCGACGCCCGCTGGCGCCTTGTCAACGCGTACTTGGGCGTGGAAAGCGGCGAACCGCCTTCCCAACCTGTTTCGCTCGGCCCACGGCCGCTCGCGGTTTCTGAATTCGAGACGATCGTGGCGGCGGCGCGGGCGAGCAGTGGTTCGGCAGGGACCACCGGTCCAATCGGGTTCGCTGAAAACGCCTCGGACGGTTTCCGTACCATCGCGGGCCAAGTCCCCGCTCCGCCACCCTCCAAGGAGTTCGCCTTGCAGTCGCGCGGGCTGCTCGATGGCCCCGTTGGTGAACGTCCTCAAGAAGAAGTGGTGCGGCACCTGGACCGTCTGCAAGTCGATTGGGCCGGCCAGCAGATCGCCTGGGTCGCTCACGGCGGTCGCTTGATCGCGAGCAACCGCTTTCAACTGGCCGCGTTTGATCCCCAGTCCGGCCAACGAGTGTGGCAGACCACGGCATTCGAGGGCAAACGGGTCATGCGCAGCCGCGATTGGGGCCTGATTCCGATGAAGCCAGTGGTCGCGGGTACTCGGGTTTTCGCTCGCATGCTCTACGGCGATGGCCCAACGCTTGCCTGCTGGGATGTCGCCAACGGCAATCGTGTATGGCTCGCCGAACCGCCCGCCGGCGTCTGGATCGCGTCAGACCCCTGGTTCGACCAAGGGCGCGTACACGCCTTCACCATTCAAAGGCTTGACGGTCCCGAAGCCACTTTGCGGCTGGCCGCCTTCCATGCCGAGACCGGCGAAATGCTCGAACAGAACGATATCACGCAACTGCGTGTCAGTTGGTTCGCGCGTTACTGCTGTGAGGTGGCTATCGCCGACGACACTCTGATCGCCGCGATCGGCGGCGCCGTCATCGCTTGCGAACGCGGCGGCCGCGTGCAGTGGATACGCCGCGAAGTCGTTCTACCGACCGAAGAAGACGCCGAGTGGGTTTTTCAAAGCTACCGACCACCCGTGGTGCGCGACGGCCGTGTGTACGTCTGCCAGCCTGGCGTGCGAGCGATCGACTGTTTGGAAATCGACACCGGCCGCCGCTTGTGGCGCCGCTTCTCGCCCGACCTGCGTCGCTTGGCCGCGATGCTCGACGATCGGCTGATCATCGCCACCGATCGCGGGTTTGAAGCGCTGGCGATCGCCGACGGCAAGCCGCTCTGGCGGCGCGACATTCCCGGACTCGTGTCGTCGATGGCGGCGAGTGGCCCCCACGGTTTACTGGCGGCGCGGACGGTTCCCCACAGCGACCCGAAAAAACTGCTACCGGAATTCATTTGGCTCGATCCGGCCACCGGAGAAACCACGGCGACCGCGACGCTCGAGTCATTCGCCGATCCGGCCCCGCGTCTCGGACCGCTGATTCCCATCGGCGATCGACTGCTTGTGTTCTTTGGCCGAGGACAAACCGAAGCGAAACGGGAACTCTTCGAGTGCGTTTCCAAGTAAGGAATCAAGGATGCCGTCCGTCCCTTCGTTCCGCGAACTGGCTTTCCGCTTTTGCCTCAGCCACAGCCCTCGCTGCCGATGTCCGCAGTCGACCGTAAACGCCCCACGCCCATCAGGCGGGATTTGGCTCGGCGGCATCGCGATGCTCATCGCGCTGGCCGCCCTTCGCCCCGCCCTGGCCGACATGGCGCAGGCGGCGGCCGACATGGAGGCGACCGTCGAGCAGGTGGCGCGGAATGCGAAGCCGTCGATCGTGGTGGTGACATTTCGAGGACGCGAGGGTCAGCAGCAGGGGTTGGGCACGGGCTTCGTCGTCAGCGAAGACGGATTGATCGCGACCAATCTACATGTTCTGGGCGAGGCCCGGCCGCTCACCGTCCAGTTCGCTGACGGAGAAAAGCATGAGGTGATCGAAGTCCACGCATCGGACCGGCATTTGGATCTCGCGGTGATTCGCATTCGCAAACCGGCTCGCAAACTGGCGCCGCTGCCGCTTGGGGACTCCGCTCAGCTGCGGGACGGTCAGCCGATCGCGGTGCTAGGGAATCCGTTGGGATTGCAGTACAGCGTCGTCGGCGGATCGGTGGTTTCCGGCACTCGCGAAGTGGAAGGCCGCAAGATGATCCAATTGGCGGTGGCGATCGAGCCGGGCAACAGTGGCGGCCCGGTACTCGACCTCCGTGGCCGCGTGCAAGGTATCGTGACGATGAAATCGCTGGTCACGAAAAACCTGGGTTTCGCGATCGAGGTGAACGCTCTCCGTTCGCTGTTGGAACGCCCCAACGCGATCCCGATGGAACGCTGGTTGACGATCGGCGCGCTCGATCCACGCGAATGGAATCCACTGTTCGGTTCCCGTTGGCAGCAACGCGCGGGACGAATCCATGTTGTTGGCGCCGGTCAAGGCTTCAGTGGTCGGTCTTTGTGTCTGTCGCGGGTCGACGTTCCGATGGCGCCGTTCGAGGTGGCTGTCTCCGTGAAACTCGACCAGGAGTCCGGCGCGGCGGGTCTTGTGTTCCACGCCGATGGCCAAGACAAGCACTACGGGTTCTATCCGAGTGGCGGCAAGTTGCGGTTGACTCGGTTTGCCGGCCCCGATGTCTTTTCCTGGCAGGTGCTGGCCGAGCGTCCATCGGAACATTACCGACCGGGCGATTGGAACCGATTGAAAGTGCGAATCGAGAAGGAACGGATCCAGTGTTTCGTCAACGACGAACTGGTGATTGAATCGACCGACGACGCGTTCGCGGCGGGCCAGGTGGGGCTGGCGAAGTTTCGCGAAACGGAAGCCGAATTCAAGCGATTCCGCGTCGCCGCCTCTTTGCCGGACGAACGGGTCGAGGACGAGGCGGCACGGCGGCTCGACGAGCGGATCGCGGCGTTGCCCGCCAGCGACAAATTGGGGAACGATGGCCTCCGCGGTTTCGCGGACTCGCCCGATGCCTCCATCACTGTGTTGCGGCGCCGAGCGGCCGATATGGAGCGCCGCGCCGCCGAGTTGCGACGGGCGGCCGAAGCGGTGCATGTGGCGCGGGTCGTGGATCGGCTTCGCCAACTCATCGATCCAAAAGGCAAGCCGGCCGCTGGCGGCGTCGATCTGCTCCGCGGTGCTCTCTGGATCGCGGCGCTGGACGACGAGGAGTTAGACGTCGAGGACTACGCGCGGCAAGTCGACCGCATGGCGGAGGAGATACGCGGGCGGATTGAGGCCGACGCCGACGAGTCCAAGCGGCTCGCCGCGCTCAACAAATACCTCTTCGAGGACAACGGATTCCACGGCAGCCGCACCGATTACTACCATCGCGCCAACAGCTACTTGAACCGCGTAATCGACGATCGCGAGGGCATCCCCATCACGCTCTCGATCCTTTACATCGAACTGGCGAAACGGCTCGATCTGCAGGTGTTGGGGATCGGCTTTCCCGGCCATTTCATGGTGAAACAGATCAACAAGGATGGCGTCGAGCAGTTGGTCGATGTGTTTGAAGGCGGGGTGAAGTTGAGCCGCGCCGAGGCGGCGGCCAAGCTACGCGGTATGGCCAATCTCGAACTCAACGATAACCACCTGCGTCCTTTAGGCGCCGTCGAGATTCTGCAACGCTGCCTCCGCAACCTGCTCTCCTTGGCCCAAGAAGACAAGGACAGCGAGGCGATGTTGCGGTACTTGGAAGCGCTTGTGGTCCTCGATCCGGACTCTGTCCAGGATCGGGGTTTCCGCGCGGTCGTGAAGTTCGAAACGGGCCGCCGCGACGCGGCGATCGCCGACCTCGATTGGTTCCTTGAGCACCGTCCCGAAGGTGTCGATCTGGACCGCATTCGGGA
>JBJTOW010000427.1:0-2910 GCA_046074805.1 Planctomycetota bacterium
CTCGATCTGGGTCGCGCTGGCAAGCGCCGCGAGATCCGCATCGGTAAGTGGAACGCCTGCCAACTTCAGCCGGCGCAGGGTCGGGATCGACTTGAGCGTGGCGATCACGTCCGCAGCCGGGGAGTTCACTCCATATTCGATCGCAACGTACTCGATCGGTAGTTGGCCGAGGTGTTTGACCAAGCCAGCCGTAGCCTTCGAACAACTGATCTCCATGCCTTTCAGATGCTTCAGCTTCTTGAGGTGCTCGGCACTGGCATCGGTGAGGTGCTGGGAGTGCCACAGTTTGATGAATTCGAGATTGGGGAAGTTCTCGCAGACGTAGCCGAAACCTTCATCATCCAGGCCGTTGCTGTGGAAGTTGATGTTCTTTAGCTTGTCCCAGCCCTTATACTTGGCGAAAAAATGGCCGGCGAACCGAGCCCCCCGCGGCGAAAAGAACTCGAGGTTCTTCAGCCCCGCGAGCCGCTCCCAACCAGCATCAGTGGCTTGGCCAAAATAGGCCAGTTCAAGGTGAGTGAGACCGGGACACTCGGTGAGCTGCTGGAGCTGCGTTAAGCTGGAATCACCCAATCTGCCGAAGCCACTTATATGCAGATTTTTCAAGTTCTTGAGCTTGAGCAATGGAGAAACCCAGGAATCTTGGATTCCCGATGCTTCAAGCTTCACCGCCTCGAGCGATTGAATGTGCCCGAGGTGTTCAACAAAGGCGGCGTTGTAGGGATCTTCGCTTTCTTTGCGATGATCGTGGGCCTTACCGCCAAGAATGTTGGTGCTGACCTGCGTCAGTGTGTCAAAGAGCGGAAGATCGCCGCCCGCCGCCTTCCTCAATGCCTCGGGGGTCGTATTGACCTTGGTGAAGGCCCCCGGCGCTTTTTCAATCGTGCGGATGACGGCTTCGACATGCGGATGTCGCTCGGCGGCGGCGAGCAGGTCGTCGGCGTGCTCCGCCAGTGACTGCCTTAACGCCACATCGGTTGTGGCGGCAATGACCGCATCGAGGTCGGAGCGCGACTTGATCCCCGAGAGACCGGCGGCGGCGGACGAAACGGCCTTGAGGGTGAGGAGGTCAAAAACTTCCGCGTCCCACGACAGGCTCGCCGCTTTCTCCAGTCCACCGTCGGTCGTAATCCGATAGGCCGTTAGCGTCGCCCCAGTGAAAGCGGAAACGACCAGATACTTGCCGTCCGGCGACAGTGCCAGTCCCCACGGAATCTTGTCCGCTGGAGTCAATCCGATTAACTCGGCCTGCCCGTCGTCCCGCACGCGGTAGCGGGCGATCCGATCAAAATCCTGGGTGTGTCCGCGGAGCCCCGCGAAGATGAACCGGCCGTCCGGCGTGATCTCCAGATCGGAAGCACTAAGCCCCTCTTTCGACGTTCCCTCCGGCAGGATCGGGATGTCTTGCTTCAGAGTTAGTTGGCCGTCCGGGCGCCGCTCATAAGTGGAAAGGCCGATGCCTTGCTCGTTCGTGAAATAGACCATCGGCAACTTGGGAGGGTAGACGAGGTGGCGCGGGCCGGTGCCGACCGGTGGATTCGCATTGGCCGGAGCGAGCGGCGTAATCGTCCCCGCCGTCGCGTCGAAGCGGTATTGGTAGAGCGCCAAGTTGCCTTTCACATAGGGAATGTAGAGAAATTTGTTGTCGGGCGACACCAGGACGCAGTGTGCTTCTTTCCTTCCCTCGTCAACCGTTGCCACGGCCTTTCCCGGCAGCCCGTCTTTATCCAGACGATACACATTCAGCCGCCCATTTCCGTAGCTGACGCCCAAGAGAAACGCACCGCTACGGTCGAGGCTGAGATACGCGGCATCGTCATTCAGATCAACGCGTTGGTGGCGGGCGTAGGTACCCTCCCGCGTTAATGTGACCACCGCGCCCGGCACTTTGCCCCGTTCGCCTCCGCCGCCCGCTATGTAAAGCAGCGGCTTCTCAGGATGCGCGGCGATAACATAGCCTTTCAATCCGAGGTCATGCTTGTCGGACACCTTCAGTTCCAACCCACCATCCCCCTTGGGAACGGCGTCGACGATCCAAAGCGTTTGTGTCTTGGGGGCTGGTGCGTAGACGCGAAATGGTTCCGCAGCGAAGCTCGCGACGGAAAGGCCGCATCCAAGCAAGACGATGATGAGAGCGAGTTTCATGGTGTTCGGGGATTTGTTGATTGTTCTTGGTGCTTCTTTATTGGTTGTTGATCCTCGGTTAAGAAACTTTGGAATCTCTCTTCCAGATGTGGAAACTTCGCGGGCCAGGCTGCGGGGAAGAAACGCACCATGCGGCGCGGTCGAAAGCCTTCGAGCAGGATGTCACACTGCGCTTGGATGCGCACGCCGCTGTCGCCGGGGCCCGCGGGTAGCTTTTCGGTCTTGAGAATTTCGCCAATCGGCTCCCCGACGCACTTTGAGTTCCGAAGCTCAGCTTGCGATAGATCACTGCCGGACGAAGCGCGCGCTCGGCCGCGTTGTTGGTCGGTTCGACGCCCCATGCGCTTTTGCTGACCATCGGCCGAATCAATCAATTTTTGAAAGTCGCGTTTCAGGTGAGCCCAGCACCACTGGAGTTGCTTCCCGTCGAGATACATCTTGGCCCGGTCGCAGTTCAGGATGATTCCCTGGTAGTAGCCGACCAAGGCGACCAGCGACTCGCGACTGCGATTGGCGAAGATCCCAAACACCGCGAACGATTGCGCCACGGCCACCCACAGCCAAGCTTTCCGCCGGCTTTCTTTCGTGGGCGATTCGTCGATAAACAGTTGTTTCTGCTCGGTCAGCTTGCCGCGAAGCTCCTCGTAAGGCGTCGCGACCGGGGCGCTCACGAGTTTCTGAATCTTGACGGTCCAGGCGGGACTGCAAGGAATATTTAGCAGATCGCCCAGGAACGCCGACGTGCGCCGCTTGCTTTGACGGAAG
>JBJTOW010000428.1:0-2863 GCA_046074805.1 Planctomycetota bacterium
ACCGTGAACCGCTATCGAAATGTCGCCTATGTCCAGGCGAGCGATACGTATGATCCTGACAGCACACCAGGCAACACAGTCGCCACCGAAGACGATTACGCAACGGCCGATTTAGTACAAGTTATTGCGGATGCCGATTTGTCGTTGGTGAAAACGGTGAGCAACACGTCGCCTCGCGTTGGCCAGACGGTGACCTTTACGATCACCGTGGCCAACGCCGGTCCAGCGAGTGCCTCCGGGGTCATCGTAAGCGATCCAGTGCCGGCCGGTTTTTCCAGCATCTCGAACATTTCGAATGGCGGATCGCTTGCTGGCAGCACGGTGAATTGGTCGGGGCTGGCGATTCCCTCCGGCGGGTCTGTGGCGTTGACCTTCACGGCTGTCGTGGCCGGCGCGAGAACCACCGCCAAAGACTACGAGAACACAGCTCGTGTTTTCGCATCGGATCAAACCGATCCGGATAGCTCGCCTGGTAATGACAATTCGACCGAAGACGACCAGGCGACCATCGCCAGTGTTCCGGCCCGAATCAACATCGAAACTTTCGTACAAAACGTTGACGCTGATACCAATACGACCGCGTTCAGCATTCGACTCAACTCCAGCGTCGACCTGCGTTACGAGGTAACGAACGACGGCGACTACGCGCTTCGCGATGTCCAGGTGGTGGACGACAACGGAACAACGACCATCGCGGACGATTTCCGCCCCGCTTATGCCAGCGGTGACATCAACAACAACGGCCGTTTAGACATCAGCGAAAAGTGGATTTATACGGCGAAGCGAACAGTTCCCTATGGCCGAACCACTGCTCGCGGCGAGGCAACTGCCGTCGTCGCCGCTTTCAGTCCAAGCTATGCGGTGCGGGACGACGACCCGATCGTCATGTTCGGCTCACTCAATGTGGGTGTATTGGCGTCGGACGTGGCCTGCACGCCGCCGCTTGTGAAAGTGTTCGACATTGATACTGGAACCGTGCTCAGCGAATTCGTAGTTTACGAATCGAGATTCGATGGCGGACTGTCGGTTGCCACCGGGGACTTGGATGGTGATGGAGCCGACGAAATCGTAGTCGCGCCAGGAAGAGGGCGAGCTCCGGAGATTCGCGTCTACTCGGCGTTAGGCGCGGAATTGACGCGTTTTCGCACCATGGCTTGGCCTGAAAAAACAGGCAACGGCGTTGAAGTCGCCGTTGGCGATGCGGACGGCGACGGAGACAACGACATTATCGCCGTGAATCGTTTTGGAGCGGCGCAAGTCCGTGTGTTCGCTAATACGCCTGGGGCGGCGGACCCGATCGCGGACACGCCGATGGGCACTTTTCTTCCTCCATTCCCCCGCACGTACTCGGCAGGAGCGGACATCGCCACCGGAAACATGGTGGTTAATCCGGCTACGTCCGGCGGTTCCGATCCGGTCGAAATCGTGATCGGAAGCCGTAAAGGCACTGCGCCGACTATCTATGTTTACAGATTGAATAACTCGACGAGTGGGCCGAAAAGCTGGACTCTCGTGGATACGCTGACTCCTTTCAGTAAAACACTGAACCGAGGGTTGAATATATCTACAGCCCGAGTCGACCAGGATGCTGTGGATGACATTGTTGTCACGCTGGTCGGTGGCGGATCCAGCGGCATGGAAGTTTGGAGCGGCCTGACCACCGATTCGACAGATACGCAACTTCGGTCATTCCAGACGTTTGCGAAACTCAGGTCCAGCAATGGCCCTGTTCATGCCTACGCGGCCGACCAAAATGGCGATGGAATCGCGGACCGACTCGTGGCGGTACAAGGAACGGACGCCTCCGCGAAAGGCCCGCGGGTATTCAATCTGTCGACGGCTGCCCAAGTCGCTGAATTCGCGATGCCGCTCCATTACTGGGTGATCGCCGGCATCAAGGTCGTGGATCCAGCCGTCATTGCTAAATACTATCCAGCTCCAGTCACCATTCGCTCCGCCTTGTCCATGGTCGGTTCGGCGGTTTCATCGGACAACCAATCGCCGTCGGCGCCAAGCGATACACTGGCAGTTTCCGTCGGTGATGGGAAAGTCGTCGCCCAAGGCATGATATATCCAGGCTTGCGATCGGATGTCGACGGCGACGGCTTGGTAACGCCGCGCGACGCATTGCTGGTCATCAACGCTTTGAACCGAGGTGGTGGCGCAGGCAACGCAACCGACGTATTCCCAGATGTCAACCATGATGGAATACTCACACCGCTCGACGCGCTTCTTGTCATCAATGATTTGAATAATGGCGTCAAAGCGGAAGGCGAAGGCTCAAGCAGTTCGACCACCACGCTGGCGGCAGATGAGGTCTTTGGCGCCGAGGATGATGAGGCGTTTTGGCGGGAGCTGGATTTTATCGCTCGCTGGCCCCAGAGACGGCAAAAGGTGCGATAACGCGTCAGTCGGCAGCAAGATCCGGAATGCGGCGACGTAATTGGGACTGCGGCGCCCTCGGGCGCCGCTTTCACTCTGCGAACCCAATAGCTATCCATCTTATCTTTGAGCACCTCTTGTCGCGCGGCGGCCGTTCGCGTCGACTTGCGGCAAGATCTTATCGGCGACAACGTATTTGGACTGCGGCGCCCTCGGGCGCCGCTTTCGCTCCGCGAACTCAATAGCTATCCACCTTATCTTTGAACACCTATTGTCGCGCGGCGACCGTTCGCGTGAACGACGTGGGGACCGGGGGTAAAGCGGGGCCTGAGGGCCCCGCACTCCAAAGAACGCCGCGTCTGGCTCGTTTGATTCGCTCTGTTGCGGCTTGCGGCGACGAGAGGGCGGCCCGGGGGGAAAGCGGGGCCTGAGGGCCCCGCACTCCAAAGAACGCAGCTTCTGGCTCGATTGATTCGCTCTG
>JBJTOW010000429.1:0-8588 GCA_046074805.1 Planctomycetota bacterium
GCGTTGTGTCGAATCTTTCTTCTTGGGTCGCGACGGACTGCCCCGTCCGTCGAGCCTTTTTGGAGTGCGGCGCCCGCGGGCGCCGCTTTCCGAATAACCGCCATTGCAGACGCGCGGGCGACGACACAGATAACTGTCTTACCTAGCGAACGCCGACCGAGCTACCTAGCGGCGGCAAGTCGAGCGATCGGGCGAGGAACGCGGCCTGAGCGGGCGATAGTTGTTCCCATACGCCAGGGTCGAATCGCGTGCTTCCGTCGACCTGAGTTTTCTCAGCGGACACAGGATTCGCCACCCTTTCGCCGCCTAACGCAGCCATCCCTCGAGTCTCACCCGCCGCGGCGGCCACTCGAGATTCAGGCGATTCGTCGCGCGATTCATCGACGAGCCATACTCCGAACAGCGACGCGCCGCGGAAATCGGCGCCACGAAGATCGGCCCCGCGAAAATCGGCTCCTTCCACATCGGCGGCGGAAAAATCGGCGCCCGCGAGTACCGCATTGCGGAATGAGGCACCCGACAGGTTCGCTTGGCGAAAATCCGAGCCACTCAATTGACTGCGCGAAAAGTCAGCCGCTCGCAGCACGGCTCCGGTCGCTCGCAGGCCAGCCAAATCTCGATTGGAACCGTCCAGTCCCAGCACATTCAGGCCGGCCAAATCACGGTCGCGGAGAATCCGCCCTGCCTCGGCCCGCGAGACACCAGCCGCCACGAACCGCTCCTCGCGCCACGGATCGGCGCGATTATGGTAGCCGGCCTCACGTTCCCAGTATCCCAAACGGTCTTCCGCCAGCAGTTCGATCGTGTCGAGCCATTTCAGGCTCTTGTAGAAATAGCGATCCGGCACGATCAATCGCAGCGGCCCGCCATGCGGTTCGGAAATCGGTTCGCCGTGCCATTGCCAGGCGATCAACGGATCCAACCGCTCGATGTCCGCAAGTGGCAGCGAGGTGCTGTGGCGCCGCGGACTGCGGGAGACAAACGAAAGGAAGCGGGCTTCGGCCGTCGGAAGCGTCTCGGCGAGCAGCGTCAGCAGCGGCACGCCGCGCCAGACAGCGTCGAGCATCGACCAACGCGTCACGCAGTGGACATCGATCGTCCGCTCGACCGTCGGAAAGCTTGTCAGCTCGCGGAATGTCCAGACTTGTGGATGGGTGACGAGTCCCAGGATCTGGAGCGACCACGGGGCGCACACCGGGTCTGGAACACGTTCTCCCACGAGCGGCCATTTGCCCGGCGCGGCCAATTGTTGGCCGGGTGGCAACCGACGTTGGGATCGGGGCTCTTTCATCGTTGATTCCGCCTGCTTACCATGGTTCCATGCCACTCGCGCACCTCAGTTGCCCGCATTGTACGGGAATCCTCCAGGTCGATACCGCCATGTCGGGGCAACAAGTTGCCTGTCCGACGTGTCAGGGCGTCATCGTTGTGCCGGCATTTCCACCGGACGGCTCGTACGGAGATCCGTCGGCCACGCCTCAGCCGGACTACGCGACGTCGCCGCATGCCATGCCGCCTCCGCCGCCTCCCGGCACTGAACAGATGCCGCTAGGGTGCCCACACTGCGGCGGCATGTTCCAGGTTCTGCCGACAATGGCCGGCCAACAAGTCTCCTGCCCTCACTGCCAGGGCGTCATTGTCGTGCCCACGTTGAGTGGCCCGCCACTCGACATGCCGCCACCAAGCATGGGACCGCCAGGCCTGGGACCGCCGGGCCTGGGACCACCGGGTATCGGACCGCCGGGCATGGGACCGCCGGGCATGGGGCCGCCGGGCATGGGGCCGCCCGATTTATCGTCTTACGCGGCAGGCGTTGGCTACGCCGGCGCGCCGTCTTCTCCTGGATCGCTTCCACCCGGTTACATACCCCAAGGTCCATTTCCTCAGGGCTCCACTCCTGCCGGCGCTGCGCCGAACAGCTCGGCGCCATCCGGTGCTCGACCCAAGGTGGTCGCGAAACCGGCGGAAGGGCCAATTCAGCCGGCGGAGCAGCGAACAAAGACGGTGGGAAGAGGGCGGGAAAAGATTGAACTTCGGCGACTCACCCCCCACCGAACTCGCGGCCCGTCGACGCACGCGGAATCTCATCATGGGCGCCGTATTCGTGCTGTTACTCGGCGTTATCTTCGTTGTGCTGCTCAATATGGAATAACCCGTTGGACCACGGCGGGTTCAAACGAGTTTAAGGGGCTTGGAAACGGGTGTTAACCGAGTTCCCGGCCGATGGCGAAGATCTGTTCGGCGTCCAGCACATGATCGTTCGCTTGGAACAATCGCTGGATGGCGGCGCGATGGATCTTCATCTTGGTGCCGCCTACGCCCAGCGCCCCGTAGCCGATCACACCATCCCGGGAAGCGCCCTTGTCGTGCGACTCAACGCCCGCGATTCCCAAGGGTGGAACAGCGTTCAAGTCGATCGCCACCTTGAGCGCCGAACAGCGTGAGCGGACCGAGGCGGAAAGCAGTTCAATGCCCGCGGCGCCGGCGGCGATCACCAGATCACACTGGTCGACGGCGTCGAGCGTTTCCTCGGCGGTGGTCGCCGCCCGCGGAATGATCCGCGTCGACAATTCGTCGACGGTGACATCGGGCATGGTTCCAGCCACAGCGGCGGCCGGATTGCTGAGCGCGGCAGCCGGATGGATCGTATCGAGCGACTGGCCAGCGATCGTCGCGGCGATCCCTTGAGCGGCGGCGGCCGCCTTCTCCAGGGAACGCGATACCAACCGCACCTTGGCGCCGGCTCGAGCCAGCAATCGGACAGCGCGTTGCCCCACGGGACCGGTGCCGGCCAGCACCGCAGCCTGCACCTGCGACAATTCCAAATGTTTCGCCGCCGCCAACACGGCCGCCGCCGCTGTCGTGTTGGCTCCGTTGGCGTCGAGCATCACGGAGACTCGCATGGGACCAAAGAAGCAAGACACCGCCTTGCGCAGCAATTGTTCGCCAGCCGCCACGTTCGAACCGCCGATGAACAAAGCGGTCGAAGCCAAATCGGAGCCGCCACGAGTGAACATCGCGCCGTAAACCAGATCCCGGATCTTTTCCGGCGTCACACTGTGGTACTGGAATAGGTGGTCGATGCCCGCATCCACCGCCACAACGGCGTCAAACACACTGGCGTGAGCATCGGCGTCCAATTGGATGAGGATTTTGGGCTTGGCCATCGCGGTCTTGCCTTCATGGAGTGAAAAGGCCCGAGCTGTATATTTCCTTTTCGCCCCGAGGTATTGGGGCAACGGAAAACGCAACGAGCTTCCGGGTTTTGCAAAACTCCGGAAGCCCGCAGTCGATTCTTCAAGGAGCGCCGCTTGGCTTAGAAGCCGCGGAACGGATGGACCGAGTCCTTGCCGGCGATCATCTCTTCCGCCGTCGGCTTGCCGGTCATCGCGTTGATGATCGCTTGCTTTGTGGCGGCGTAGTTGTAGTCGTAGATCTTCTTGTCGTCGGCGGCCGCCGGGTGGATGAACACGCCGCAGACGATCACCAGGTCTTCGGCTTGGCCCTTGGGGATCACGCCATCGGCAACCGTGTCGGCGACCGCCTTGGCAACCGCGGCTTGAGCCGGGCCGAACATCTGAACGGCCTGCTTCATGCCCTTGATCGTCACCTTCGTGATCATTACGGTCGCCGGCTTCACAGCCAAGTTCGGCGTGACAACGGCCAGCAGGTTCGTGTGGCCTTCGCTTTGGCGAGCCAAGGCGTTGGCGAACGCGTTGCCGACCGGACCGTCCTTGCTGCCGATCAACAAGTCAATATGGGCGATTTCGTTTCCTTCGCCCGCGAGCGCTTCACCGATGAACATCGACATGCAAAATCTCCTGATCGCGTGTTACCTATTTCGTTTGACACGCAGAGAGGGTAGCAATTCATCGCCGCTTTGCAATCCCAGGCGGTTCGCATCCCAATGATCGGAAAACGCAGTCTTTAAGGAGCCTTTCCACTGGCATCGCCCCAATCGTTGATTCTGCTCGGCGCAAGCGTCCGGGCGGCCGCCGAGTCGGCGGTTCGCGGCGGGTTCTCGCCGTGGTCGCTCGACCAATTCGCGGATGAAGATTTACGTGCGACCGGCCCCGCGTTTCCGGTGAACGGCGATCCCCGGTCGTGGCTTGAAGCCTTCACGACCGCCCCTCAAGCGCCGTGGATTTATACCGGCGGTCCCGAGAACCGCCCACGCGCGTTGGGCAAGCTCGCCGAACTACGACCGCTTTGGGGGGTGGCCGGACAAGCGCTGCGTCACGTTCGCGATCCGCTGCGTCTCGCCGACGTGCTCCGGCAAGAAGGCTGGCCGACGCTGTCCGTCGTGCCGGGAGACCAACCGCCCACATCCGGCGAATGGCTCCGCAAACCGCGCCGCTCGGGCGGCGGCCTGGGCATCACCCCGCACAGTCCAGGCTTGTCGGCCGCGAGTCCGCCACCGCCCTCTTCGCGCCGACATTACTTTCAGCACCGCCTGCCGCCCGCTACCCCAATCCTCGGCGCAACATTTCTCATGGCCGACCGCCAAGCCCGCTTGCTGGGCATCGCCGAGCAGTTTCATGGTCTGGACACTGCGGAACCGGCGCCGACTCGAGAACGTCGAGCGGACGCGCGAGAGACCCGCGAGAACAACTGCCATCGGGAATTGGAATTCGCCTACCGTGGATCGATTTCCGTCCAAGCTGCTCCCGCCGTGCGCGCGGCCCTCGAGCAACTCGGCGACTTACTTGCCCGCCGCTTCCAACTATGCGGAATCGTTGGAGTCGATGTGGCCGTGCATGACGGCCACTGCTGGGTGCTCGAAGTGAACCCACGATATCCGGCCTCCGCCGAACTGTTCGAGGACGATGACAGGCTGTTCACTCGTGGTCTCCAACCCTTCCAATCCAACAACGGCGACCACACTCCTTCGCAGGGCGACACCTTCGCGACGCTCCCTTGTGACACGTCGAGTGCTCGTGAACTCGCCGAAGCTCAGAGGCGGCGGCTGGCGCGATCCCTCGTGGCACTGCACGCGGCCGTGTGGAGCGGGCAGTCGCTGGACGAAGCGATCGCCGCTGCCGGGCTCGCCCCCAACCAACTTCCGCTCGGCGTCCCCGGCTTCACCCGCGGCAAATGGATCGTGTATGCGCGTGAGTTGGTCGTTTGGCCGGAATTTCCCAACGTCGCCGACTTCGATATCGCGCTTGATGGCCAACGTTCCAGGCTGAACCAATGGCCCAAATCCGGTACAGCGTTATCGGCCCATTCAGCCTTTCTCCCCCAGCCGTGTTACTGCGAGGCGCGTTTGGCCGATATTCCAGCCGCCGCCACACCAATTCCCCCCGCTCGACCACTATGCACGCTGCTAGTCTCCAGTCAGCAACCCCGCCAGGACGAACGTATGAAGGAAACGTTGATGACATTGGAGAATCAACTTCTGCGGAGCCTGGAAGAACGCCGGAACTCATGAAATCGCCGCCGCAACACGCCATCTTTGGTGATCGGGCGAGCGACGAAGCGGACAAGTCCGGCGGCAATCAAGGTTTGCGGACGGCGAGCGTCATCGAAACCGCCGGTCCTAAACGTAGCCAAATCGATGACATCCATCGAAGAATTTGGATTGCTTTGAGGCGGGGCGCCCCTACATTGCTTGGTTCCTCCTTACTTTCCGCCACTGGCCACAACCTGCATATGGCCCGAAGAGGTCCGCGATGCCACCGTATTATGTTTCGGGCTTGTTGAGGACTGTCGGGAACTTCCTTCGGGGGAACAAGGCTTCGACAAGTCGTCGTCAACAATCTCGCCACCGTGGCGGCAAGCATTTCCTGGATCGCGGCACGAGGCGTCTGTGTGACGGTTTCGAGCCAGTGGAAGCTCGCCGACTCATGGTGGCCGATTCTCAGGAATTTTCGCTCCACTTTGGCGATCTGTTGGCCTCCCGTGGGTCGGCTGGCCCGTCGAGTATCCTTCCGGCCAACGAGATCAGTGGCATTTCACCGAATCTCAATGCTCGGGTTTCTCCGGTAGTGGGTGTTCCTACCGCCGCGCAGCTCGACAGTTCGGAAGTGGCCGCGCTCATGGAGATGGCGACGATCGCCACCTACCGCATCGGCCTGCAACCGTCCGACATTGCGGAAATGGAACTGCGGACATCGGTGCCGTTGTTTGGCGGCGCCGCGAACAACGAACCGCAAGGTGACGATGTTGATGCTGGGCCTTCCATTTTCACCTTCTGCTGGCGGGGAATGGAATGGGACTTCCACATGGTCGACGGTGCCATGGAATTCGCGCCGTTGGAAGAATACGCGTTCCACAACCCCAATGCGCCGGTTGACATCAACGACGACGGGTTTCTTGCCCCGATTGACGCCTTGCTGGTGATCAACCAACTGAATTCGCTCCGGGGAACCATCCTGCCGAATCGCGCCCCGGAATCTATGAACGGGATGATGTTGGATGTTACGGGCGATCGCTGGGTCACGCCCCAGGATGCGTTATTGGTGATCAATGGGTTGAACTCATCCGGCGCGGGACCATCCGGCCGTCGTTTGGTGGCAGTCGACGACGATTTTATGCAGTCCGTGCCCACAAACTCGACGTCTTTCCCCGTGAGCGTGATCGATGTGATGAGTAACGATTTTTACGCTGGCCGCATCCGTGGCGTTTGGTCGGTTTTGGAGCGGCCGGGAGCACAATTGGTCTCGGTGGGCCCCGCGTCCTACGGCGAGGTGAGGATCGTCCAGGACCCATCCACGCCAGGTTACTCCTACGTCGAGTACACTCCCGGCGAATCGCTTGCGATCTCGGACTCGTTCACCTACGTCATCGCGGACGCTGCTGGCAATCGCGCCGTGGCGACCGTCAACGTTTACTACCATGTGGAAACTCCACCTCGGCCCGCCTTGACAATCTCTGCTCCCGCTGAGATTCGCGGTTCTGTTCCCGGGGCGCCGTTCGAATTCCGCGGGGAGACAGGCGAGGCGTTCGTGACGATCGGCTACACGGGTGAGAACCCAGCCATCGACGTGGTTGTGTTTTTGAGCTTCTCGATGCCGCAAACTTCGAATGGCGTGGCGGTCATTGGATCATTGTCGAGCCGCGTGACGGACACCGCAGTGACTTTGACGCCAATTCCCTGGGTAGGGCTATGGGTCACGGGACCGATGGATCAAGTGAACGCGGCCTTGGCGGGTTTGCGTTTTGACCCGGCGCCCGGTTTCTCGGCCCCAGATGGCTTGTTGCTTGGGATTTATGTCTACGAGACGGAAACGCCCGACGGTATTCCCGTCAACGCCTATGCTCAGACGACCCTGTTCGTGCCCAGTGATGAACAGGCTCCAATCACCATCGACGATTCGGCGGTGATTTCGTCGTTCACGGAGCCTATTCGGTTGGACGTTCTAGCCAACGATAGAAGTCCGGCTGGTTCGCCGCTGCGGCTCGTTGCCCTGGCGACCACGGCCGTCAATTTGGCGAATTCCATTGAGACCTCGTTCGGAACACTGCGGATCGATTCAGACGCGAATCAGCTTGTTTTCACGCCAAACACCATTTTTCATGGAGCGGACAGTTTCGTTTATGTGACGGAGGACGCTGAAGGCCGTCTTTCGCAGGGATTCGGTATGATTGTAGGGAATCACGTCTCGACGCCCCGAGTCGGCGAAGCGCGGAACGATCATTTCAGCGCAACCTTCCCAATGGGCACGGAACGGTTCCCCGCTGTCGATATCGATGTTCTCGGAAACGATTTCCCCGGCGATGACATCCTTTTTGACGGCCTCATTGACGGTAGCGATCCGAGCGTCAGCCAAGATCCCGACGCGGTGATTGCCCCCTCAATCCTCAACGATGTCGGTGTGTCTCGAGGAGCCCTGCGTTTGATCTCCGTCAGTTCACCGTCTTTCGGCTCCGCCGAAGTCGTCGACGGAGATTCGAGCTTCGGGAGACAGATCGTTCGCTACACGCCAGACGATCGATTTTCGGGCACAGACTCGTTCACGTACGTTGTCGAGGATGTGGCAGGCAACAGGTCCGAAGCGACGGTTTTCGTCTCGCTGTCCGTGGAGTTCGGCCCATCTGCCAATATTGTCATCTCAATGCCGCAGTCGGTGGGTTCAGTGGCCCCGAGTGGCAACATCGATTTCGTGGACGCGGATGGGGCGGGGCTGATTTCGGTCGCGTATGAGGGTGAGTCGCCAAGTGTCGTCCGCGTGTTCTTGGAATTGTACTCCGATTCGCCCTATGGCTTCGCTGTGCCAGGTAGGTTGACAAGCAGCACCGCCGAACCCGAAGTCTGGATGGCGAGTCGGGATACCACCGTGATGCTGAGCGGCACGCTGGAGCAAGTAAATGCCAACCTTGCGGGGCTGCGCTATGAGGCGTCGCCCGGATTTTCCTCGCCCGATGGCACGTTTTTGCTCATCTGGGTGTCTGTGAACGGTCCCGACGAATCGAACCCGGAATTCAATTACCGATATCTACCGATGATTGTCACCGGCGACCCAATGGCCCCGCGCACAACGACGGATCAAATCGAAGTCCCGCAGACTTGGAAAAAATATTAAAGCCATTCATGATTCAAATTTCCCATATACTTTTCAGAAAGACTATGAGTATGCCAAGCCAAG
>JBJTOW010000430.1:0-2939 GCA_046074805.1 Planctomycetota bacterium
CCGCGAACGATTCGCCTCCGACCTGAATCGACTCTTTCGTCCAACTTATAGGCAGCTTGGCCATGATTCGGGCCAGCAGTGAGTTGCTTGCCGGGTCACCCCAGAGGATCAGGTTGTGGCGGGCGATATCGTCATCGGTGAGTTGTTGGTCCTCTTTCACGCGGACAGTTCCGCGGAAGTGCCGCCGCCATTGTTCTTTCGCGCGTTCCATCTCGGCGTCGAACCAGACCGCGGTCGGTTCGTGCCAGCCCTGGCGAGTTGGATGGACGAACAGGAAAGAATCCAGAAAAGCATCGTCGATGGGACCTTGCAGTCCCGAGCGTTTCCGCCAACTGTCGGGGCCATCGACCGGCCGTGACCCCGGTTTCCAGCCATCGGCCCCATGATGAAAAGCGGCCTGCCAAGACCAGTCGCTGGCGGGGCGTTCACCGACCATCGGCTTGCCATCGATCGTTACGGTCACGGGGCGTCGCGGATCGAACGGCGCGCGTCCGGGCGCGAAGTCGAACGATAAAGCGGTCACCCCTTAGGTCTTGACCACAATCGTGTTGGTGGCGCGGTCGATTTCCGCTTTCACGCGTCCCTGTTCCCAGTGTCGGGTCAGCTCATCGACCGTCAACCAGTGGAGCCGGTTGTACTTCAGCGTGTAGGTGACGAATTCGATCCGTTCGGGATTTTGCTGGCGGCCTGCTTTCGCGAGGGCGGCGAGTCGCCGTTCCACTTCGTCGCGAGCCTGCGGATGGTAGCTGTGGCCGGTTTTCGGGCCGATCAGGTGCAGCAGCCGCAGATTCTCGCGGCCGAGCGCCTGTTCCATGATGTCGGCCGCTTGCTTTTGCGAGTCGTTTTCGCCGCTGTAGGCGACCGTGGGCAAGTGGGCAAGATTGGCCGCCCACTCATTGCAGTCGTACAGCCGCCACAACTGCCGCTCCCAAGGTTGGGGACTGAGCGTTTCTTTTTGGAAGATCCGCAGGAACTCGGGCGTTTCCGAGAAACCGGCGCCCGGGTTGGCGGCGAAAAACTGGTCAGGGTAGTGAACCGCGAAATGCCACGCGCCCGCGCCGCCCATGGAAAAGCCCCGCACCGCGATTCGGTCGTCATCGATGCGGTAACGGCGTTTCGCGGACGCCAACGCCTCCAGCACGTCCACTTCGCCCGCCAGCTTGAAGGCGTTGTTCCAGCGGCCATAGGGGTGCAAAACGAAAGAGTCGGACGGTGTGAACGTCCCGGGACTGGCGGCCCGATCGCGAACGAAATTCAGTTCCGTCAGCGTTTCGCCCCGGCCATGGAACCAGAGGTCAAGCCGAAAGCGTCCCGCGCCGCGTTCCGAGTAGCTTGGCGGGACGACCATGCCATAGGGCTGCACCGAGTCATCCAATTTCGAGACATAGCCACGCACCACAAGCCCGGTGGCGGAGGCCCAAGGCGCTTGCCCGTCGAGCAGCTGACGACCGCGTTGCTCGCCGATTTCCAGCAACCGGGCCGCGTCGTCGATTTCCTTGGGCTGGTGGAACTCCTGGTACGACAACGCGTCCTGGACCGCCTTGTGGTAAATCGCCACATCCGGCCAGAGTTCGCGTGCCAACGGGTCGGTGCGCTTCCGCAACGCCTCGAGGGTCGCGCCGAGCTTCGCGAGTCCCGCTTCGAGCGCCTGGCGTTTGTCCGCCGGGACTTCGACGCCCAGCTTCGGCAGGCGGCGCACGACGAGCGGATTGTTGTCCGCCGGCCCGTCCGCCCAACTGTGGGAACACACTCCAGCGGCTGTCACCAAGATGGAACACAACGCCGCGAGCCGCAATGCCCGCGTCTTCGGAAAGACCGCAACGTTCATGACTCCGCCTCGCTATACATCCCCGAAAAACACCTCGAACTACCCGATCCACGGAGGCGGATGGTAACAGATTTCGCCGGTGTTCAGGCGGACCTCGCCGTGTGGGCATCAACGTGGACCGTGGCCATCCAACGCGTCGACACGTTGGCGAAGCCAATCGCTGAATGGTGGGAATCGCGCACAGCGTTCGCCAAGCTTCGACGGCGCGGTTACGGCAAGTAATCGGCTTAGATGATGGATATCGGCGTACTTTCCATGAATGAATTCGCCTGTTGCTATTTTATTTTATTTGTACATTTTTCACTTTAGCAGATTATTTGTAATAATCGTGAATTCTCACGGATCGGAAGCCTGATATCGCAACCGGAAGCACAAAATTTGCAGTTGCTATTCTGTCTTCCGTACGATGGAAAATCGCAACTTCCAAACTTGTGCATCGGGTAATGGTGAATGGCCCTCGCTTGCGCTTCGGGTTATGATGTACTGTCCTCGCTTGCGCTTTTTGAAGTTGCACAGTTAGCTGTAGGACATCGTTGAAGCGGCAGGAGATGATGGAAGTCCGTCGCGAGCTATGACGAGACGCAAGGGCGACGACCACTATGCCCCAAAGGGGCAAAACATGTTAGCCCAGGGCAAACGACACGGCGAAGCCGTGGAGTGTCGCCCTGGGTAAGCTGTCACCCGGAACCAATCTAGCCCTGAAGGGGCGGAACAACATTCGGTGTAACTGTTCCCTGTTCCCGCGAAGGCCTGTATTCCCTGTCCACTGCGGTCGCTGGGCTTCTGGCGTGCTCTGTTTCGCCCTTTCAGGGCTAGGTTTTCGCGGGTGTGGCGCCCACCCAGGGCGCCGCTCCACGGCTTCGCCGTGTCGCTCTGCCCTGGGCTATGGCTGTCGCTGCCCCTTCGGGGCGGCGCCCTGCTGCGACGGAATGGAAGTTCGTCGTTCGTTTCCGTGGAGGCCGCTGACCACCGCTCGACGGACTGGAAGTCCGTCGTACGAATGGGAGCTCCACGAATTGGGCGAACGGGAGTTGTGGTGGGAACGCCCGTGAAGTCATTCGGACAAGATGGTTTCCGGGGTGATCGGGATTGCGTGGAAGTCGCGGCCCAG